>JBJSWM010000408.1:0-11764 GCA_046085865.1 Pirellulaceae bacterium | reverse complement strand
TCGGACTCGTTTGGGCCATGAGGTCGATCGTTCCACGACCGGCTCACACACCCTACGTGGTCGTGCTCGTGCTCGAGAAAAATATTTTCCGATCGACGTTTGGTTCTGGTGTGTTCGCGGTCGGGTGGATGCTGCCAGGGACCAAAGCATCACATCGGACTCGTTTGGGCCATGAGGTCGATCGTTCCACGACCGGCTCACACACCCTACGTACCTTGCCGGAAGAGCGAGCATCGATCGATCTACCAGTTCACTCGATTCGGACCCGGATGTGCAGCGGCACCTCGCTGGCAAAAGACCAAGGAGTCTTCAGTAGGATGTGTCCTGCACTATCAGGGTTGGTGGCGGGCAAAGAAAGTGGCGGGCTACCAGGAGGGATCATAATCTCGACTGGAAATAGCTTTCGGTCTCCCCTTACCGTCGGTTCACCGATTGTGACCTTGCACCATCCTTCCGGGGCGACGGAAAGGAGTTCTGGTCTTTTGCCAACTGGCAGGGAGGGATCGGACGGCACCGGTTCGATCGCTGCGACTCCCTGGACCGCTAGATTCAGGCGGAAGGTCTTGCCTTCGGAGGCCGGGACTAAGCCCAGGTCGAGCAGTTTTCGGTTTTCGTCGAAATTGGAACCGGCGATCCAGCGGATCGATCCACCGATGGTTCCATGCACCACCAGCGGTGTGGGTTGTTGGTCTCCCTCCAGTCGCACCAGGACGGAAGACTGAATCGGGCCGTCGGGGAACCCTTCGGCCAGTGCCACGCGCAGCCGCTTTGCCTCTGTCGCCTTCGGATTGGATCTCTTGGCTTGTTCGGGGATTGGACAAGGCTCCCAGGTCAGGCGCACCAGATGCCGGGTGGTCTCATCCTCCCAGATGGATTGGGTGATTGAGAGCGATTGGGCATCGCGATCGACGAGGACGATTTCCCCTTCCGCGATCGCAGTTTCTGCGGCATCATGAGGAGAATTGGATTGCTTGGGAGATCGTAGTTCCAGGGTGCTTGGCCACCAAGTGAATCGGGCCGTCACTTCGCCGCGGACTCGCAAGGTCCATTGCGGCTTTACCGGATCGTTGCTCTTGATTTCAGCCGATTGTTCCAGCGGCGAAACGAGGCTTTCCGCCTTCCAGGTCAGCTGGACCTCCGCCTCTTGACCTGGTTGCAACTGCTCTGCTGAAAGCTTTGCCGAAGTGCAGCGGCAGGAAACATCGCCAAGCGAGAGATTCAGCGGCGCTAGACCGTCGTTTCGAATCCGAAAAACATGGCTTTTGGAAGATCCAAATTCCATCGAACCAAATTCGTGACTTGGACCATTGACTACCACCAGCTTGGGGCCTCGCAGGGCACTGCTTCCTGCCTCCGAAGTTCGCGAGGGCGCATTGGTCGCATGGACGCTGCTGGTTGACTTGGTTGGCGCATCACCAAAAGAAACTGGCTGAGCGGAGGATCCGCAGCCTGCGAGAGAGAGCAAGGCGAGAGCGAGGCATCGCAACAGGTTGGAGTGGGAATCATTCATGAGTCGGCTGACATCCATGGGGAAGTTGTGCGACAGGCAATGGCTTCCATCGCATGGCGTCCAACGGGAGCCGTCAGTAGGACGCCCCAATTCCATCGTAACGCGATCGCTCGTTTCGGCCAGCCGACAACCTGCGACAAAAAAAGACAGCCCGAGGCCGACACACCTGGGGGGGCTTCGGCTTCGAGCTGTCTGGAGGCTGCAGCCTGTTTCGATCGTATGCAGGTCTGGATTAGGGAACCGTGATTGCTACCGATTGCCCTGGAACAATCTGCACGGTGCGGTTCAAGTCAGCTTCCTGCAGTGCTTTGGGGACTGCTTGCAACGCCGCAGCACCTTCGGCTGATTCGTCGGCGGTGAAGAAGTACATGTAGGGACCAGGAATCAGTGAGCCCTTGAAGGATCCATCACTTTGCAGTGCAAAGGAGTTGGCATAGCCGGTCTGAGTCGGCTGGAATGCAATCTTCACTCCTTCGGGAAACGACCCCTGGGACATCGCAACCTTGCCGGTGAAATCGGTTTGCGTTGCGACTGGTTCCGTCTTGACCCCTCCGCATCCCAGGAAGGCACAGGCCGAAAGAATCGAAACACCGATTAAAAAGTGGTTACGTGAAAACATAGCGATCGTCATATTTCCTTAGATCTAAAGAGACAGCAGTTCATTCCTGGAACCACTTGCACCTGACAACAGAGGGTGGCTGCGTCTGGTCCGCAGCCACCCGGGAAATCAGAGGCGAAATCGAATCAGTCGTCCAGAGTCACGGTGTTGCCGTCTTCAGCACCTGCCAGGTACTTCAGCACGACGGCATCGGTGGTGTCGCCGAGGAATCGAACCGACCCGTCACCCATGGTGCAGTTGACACCGCCCGCATGGAAGCTGAATGGTTCGTCGTTCGGGCCGCAGTTGTTGACCGACCAAAGGCATGCAGCAGGACCACCGGTTGGGAACTTGCTGTTGTTGACCTTGGCAACCTTGTTGGGCTGTCCAACGGCGTTGTGGGGACCCGAGAAGCCGTTGGTCACCGAGTCGGGATCGGCCCAGGCCCACATGCGACGGCCGCCAGTTGAACCACCGGTCCAGGCGACTGGGTCGGTCTGTCCGGAAACAGGGGACTGGCGAGCCGACATCGATCCAAAGCGACCAATCATCGGATGGGCACGGCCGGCATCTTCGATGCAGAGGATCGTGTTGGTGGTCCCGTCGGTCACCTGGGCGAAGCCTCGCTTTTCACAGCCCAACATCCCTTGACGGACCTGAGTCAGCCAGTCAGCGCTACCGGTGGGAAGCGTGCGGGCTCGGAACATGGCCGAGGCAGGCCGTTCGTCGATATCGGTCAAATCGATGAACATATAGTCCCAGGCGCCATAGCGGCCAACTGGGTCACGAGCTTCATTGGCGATCGGGGTGGAAGGGCAGACGTAGGTGGGAATGTTGCTCTTGGCAGCCTGCTGTCCGGTAGGCCAGCGAGAGTCGTCGTAGGCATATCCACGAGCACTCCTGTGGAGCAGGGCGCCGGTGGTGGTCAGGTAGTGCCCGTTGGACTGAAGAACACCACCGTAGAGCGCGAACGGATCTGCGTCGACATTGAACAGGTTGTAGACGTTGGTCTGCTCGATGTAGGGCAACATGTAAGTTGCTGTGGAATGGATTATGTAGGGAGTGGTCGAGCTTCCGGTAGAACCGCACTGTCCGCCTGGCGGTGTCTTCTTGTAGGCCGACTCAAAATTGTGAACCGCCAACCCAATTTGCTTCAGGTTGTTGGAGCACTGCATGCGGCGAGCGGCTTCGCGAGCCGACTGGACGGCGGGCAGCAGCAGGCCGACCAAAACTCCGATGATGGCGATGACCACCAGCAGCTCAACGAGCGTGAAACCACGCTGCCGACGATTGAAAATGCGACGAACCATAAAACAAACTACCCTCGTGAAAAAGAATCTCAACCGCCTGAATCGCTGCCTTTGCCCTCCGCAAAGGAATACGGGACGATTATTTCGTCTGAGGGCTTAGATTCGATGAAGGATCTGAAGGCATTGCGTGAAGAAACGATGAGCATTTCTTCATGCGCAACGGCGAAGCGACGGTCGCGGGCTACCGGCATCAGATCGCACTCTGGAACGAGGTGCCCGAAAGGGTGGTGCTGGGAAATAGTCAAGGTTTCTTAGGGTTTTTCAGCGGAAGAAGAGCCGCTGCAGGGTTGCGACTGGTTCCTTTTCCCAGGCGGGAGGCGTAGACTGGAGCACCTTGTCGGCGAGCTTCTTCCGTTTCCGATGCGCGATGGTAAGGGGCGATCCCAAGCCACCTTGGGAGGAGATCGACCGAGGCTGGCTGGGAACATGCCGAAACCGTGCCGATGGCATGGAAGACGTCTTTGGGGAGAGGTGAGCGGCAGCAGGATGAGCGACCGGAAGAAGGAAAGTAGAGGGGGAATGGTCACCGATTCGGTGGAAACCGAACCGCTTGGGCCTCCCATCATCGAAGTGCCGCTGCAACCTCCTGATCCGAAGTTGCTGCGGGGGGCCCCCTGCCCTGCCTGTGGAAGTCCTCGGGAGCCAGGAAGTCGATTCTGCACCGCATGCGGACTTCCGTTCGAGGTGCCCGACGAGAATGCCAGTCCGTCGGTCTCGCAGATTCAGTCCAAGCCGATCGACCTGCATCGATTCCAATGCGACAACTGCGGGTCGATGATCCAGGCGACGATGGGTGAGCGAAGCATTCGCTGCCCCTTCTGCGACTCGACCTACGTCGCTGAAATTCCCGAAAAGGACAGTGGCAAGCAACGTCCTGAATTTTTGCTCCCCTTCGAAATCAGCAAGGAGAAGGCTCAGGAGATTTTCTTCAAGTGGTTGCGAAACAACAGTTGGTTTCGCCCAGGAGACTTGGTGCGCAAAGCCGTCTCGGAAAAGCAGCGGGGCGTCTATCTCCCCTTCTGGCACTTTTCGATGGCGGCCAACAGCCTTTGGTCGGCCACCATCGGACAGCACTGGTACCGCACCGAGACCTACACCTACCGCGACAGCGAAGGGCGAACTCAGGTCGCCACGCGGACCGTCCAGGAGACAGAGTGGTGGCCGCTGGATGGCCAGCACCACAAGTTCTATTTCGGCTTCATGGTTTCGGCATCCAAGGGGCTTCCGCAAAACGAAGCATTGGAAATCCAACCGTACCAGCTGGGAGCTCTCGCGCGTTTTCGACCTTACTATCTGGCCGGATGGATGACCGAGGAGTACTCGATTTCGCCCGAGCAGGCGATCGCGTTGGCGGAGAAGGAATTTCGCAAGCGTCAGAAGAATGCGATCAGCGGTTTCATGCCAGGAGATACCTACCAGAATCTCCAGATCGAAACCAACATGACGCTCAATGACAGCGACCTGATCCTGCTGCCCGTTTATGTGCTCAGCTATCGCTACAAGGACAAAGTCTACCGCTTTTTGATCAACGGTCAGACCGGTAAAGTGTTTGGCGAGAAACCCTGGTCGAAGAAACGGATCGGAGTCGGGATCGGAGCGTTGGTCCTCCTGATCGCCGCGGTTGCCTTCGGCATCTCGCAACTTCTTCATTAAGCGACTTGGACCTGGATCACGAGAAGACGATGAGCAAGCCACTTGCCGATATCCGCTGCCAGATCTGCCGCAGTCGTTTGGACGATGAGGATCTCTTCTGCAGCAACTGCGGCACGGAAAATCCTCACCATCGCGATGTGGAACCATTGCCTGTTCAGCAGCCCAGCGTCTATTCGTTTCGTTGCGATGGGTGCGGGGCGTCGATGAGCTACGATACGTCGGCTAAGGCGCTGCGATGCCCGTTCTGCGGCAGCACGAAGATGAGCAAGCAGGAGAACGTCCGCACCCTGCGGCCCCGCTGGGTGGTGCCGTTTCGCGTCCCCTACGACAAAGCGACGCAGATTCTGCGAAAGTTTTTGGCTAACGGATTCTGGCGTCCAGGCGACGCGGCCAGCAGTTCTTCGATCGACAAAGTCACCCAGGTCTACGTCCCCTTCTGGGTTTTCGCCGCCGACACCGATTCGTTCTGGACCGGCGACTCGCCTAAGGTCCCCTACGGTGCCCGCGGCAGCTGGGTTCCCGTCAGCGGCAAGCATCAATCCCACTACGATGGCATCCTGGTAGGGGCCAGCAGCATTCTGACGGCCGAAGAGATCGATCGGATCCGGCCTTTTGACCTGAGCAAGGCGATACCTCCCGAGGAGGTCGATCTGGAGCAGGTGATTGTCGAAGAGTTTCGTTTGGCGCGGAAATTTGCCAAGCCACTTGCGGTCAGCATGATCGAAGAACGGGAGGCGGCAGCCTGCTCTCGCTACCTCCCAGGGGGCGGACGCAATGTGCGTGTCAACGTCACCATCAGCTCGCTGACCAGTGAGCCAGTGCTGCTTCCTATCTGGATCATGGTCTACCACTATCGCAAGCAGACCTATCGCGTCTTGATCAATGGACAGACCGGTGAGATCCACGGTGAGGCGCCCTTCAGCTACGCCAAAGCCGCACAGGTTGGTCTCTTCATCTTCTTCGTCCTTGCGATGCTCATCGCCATGAGCCTCTTTTGATATCCAGCTAGGATGGCTGTGGGTAGTAATCGCCCCGCGTACCCGCGGAATTTCCGGAAGTCCCCCTTTCGCTCAAATACGGGATCCTCAGGCCTCACGCGAAGACGCGAAGGCGCGAAGAAAAACCAGACGGAGATGCTTCTTAAGCAATCAGCGACTGTTTCCGAATCAGATTCGACCTTCATGATGCGAATGG
Source organism: Pirellulaceae bacterium (assembly GCA_046085865.1). Taxonomy (GTDB): domain Bacteria; phylum Planctomycetota; class Planctomycetia; order Pirellulales; family Pirellulaceae; genus JBEISR01. The sequence goes on along the minus strand of JBJSWM010000408.1, from coordinate 5,499 downwards.
CCACGTGGGTGGGGGCCGCCGACTTGAAGGCGACTGGATACCTAGGAAAGTTATTCAATGGTTTTAAGGAAATGCGTTGCTTCGCGGCTTCGCGTGAGCCTAGAAGCGAGGTGCAAGAGGACCCGAGGACGTCTTCAGGGCGAATAAGGAAGCCATTTAGGAATCCATCGCGTGTCGAATGAATTCCCTGTATTCCATTGCAGTTACCCTGGGCAGGCCAACGGATGACATTTTCGATGCCAGCGGATTTGGGAGGGTCTATTCCTGTGGCAACTTTCGATCAAGAGAGCTGCCTTATCGGATCAATGGACCGACCGAGTTGTCGGACGGATTTCTTTCAGGGTCGGAATCGAAAAAGTGACTGAGGTCTGTCACTAGGTCATTGCGGCAAGCGCTGCGATCGTGTCCTCTTGGACTGTTTCTTTGATCGATGGAGCTTGATGCAATGGCACCAGTCCAACAGCCACATGCTCTACGGTCCTATGCCAATGCTTTCTCGGGACATTCCTTCTCTAGGGCAATGCCATTTTGCGGGCAACGACCAGATACCTTGGGGTTCGGGTGGCAGGCCGGGCGTTGGTTGCGTTCATCCAGCCGACATGCTGAATCTGAAAACCGCTCCGTTCCAATAGATAGGGGACGGTGGCCATGGTGCGGCATGCGGCTAGCGGCAACAGGTCGACCATGCCCTGCCACGGGCCGCTCCAAGCATCCCGGTCGTACAGGCCGTCGATGACCACGACCGAGCCATCTTCGCGAAGCCATCGATGCCAATTGGCGAAGGCGGCAAGTGGGTCGAAAAGTCCGTTGGTCAGTTGCCGTGAGGTGATGGAATCGAAGGAGCCAGGGGGGAAGAGAGCAGCGTCCGCTGGATCGTCGCAAAATCCTTGCACCACCTCAACCGTTCGCAGCGCCTCTTTGGCCTTCAGTCGCTGAAGCATCGCCGTTGAGGGATCGAGCGCCGTCAGCGACTGGTGGGCGCGGCGCATCCACGTCAGGCAGAGAGCCCCGGTGCCGGCTCCCGCGTCGAGAATGGCTTCCGTGGGGCCGGGTTGCCAGAAGGGGGTTAGATCCTGCCAGATCGCTTCGTGATCTGCCTCCTCCATCGCATCGGTCCATCCATCGACTCGCATCGCTTCCTCTTCATCGCAGATCTCCAAAATCCGGGCTCGGATAGCAAGCGATCGACTCATGAGGGAGTTTCCTCGATCGACGGAGGATGGATTCATTCGAGAAGGTATTCGCGTTGGGCTATGGAGTCACTTCGACGAAGGGGTCAGCGCCTGGACCGCACGTTCCAGCACGGCGTCGACCAGTGGAGGGGCAGGTGGCTCTTCCAAAGAGCCGTTTTTCCAGATGTTTCGATCGCGTTGGAGAAATGCCCACTGGGAGCGTTGTAGTTCGGTCAGCTGGACATCCATCCCTGGGTCGGGGACGACGCCCCACTGGGTCTCTTGGGAGTCGTTCCCTTTGCGGTCGATGTTGCGACCGCTGGGAGGGTAGTAACGTGCGGTGGTCAGTTTCATCGCCTCCCGATTGCCTTCCAGGGGGATGATGTTCTGAACGCTCCCTTTCCCAAAAGATCGCTCGCCGACAACGATGGCTCGCTGCCGATCCTGCAGGCATGCGGCGACGACTTCGCTGGCGCTGGCCGATCCTCCGTCGATCAGCACAGCGAGGGGGACGTTCGATGGCAGCAAGGTTCCTTTGGTCGCTTGGATGGTCGATTGTCGCCAGTCATCTCGTCCGCGGGTGGAGACGATCGGGCCATCGTCGAGGAAGAAATCGCAGATGTCGGTTGCGGCGGTCAGCAGGCCTCCTGGATTGGATCGCAGGTCCAGCACCAGCCCGTCGATCTTCCCCGCGATCGATTCGATAGCCCTCCGGCATTCCTCTGCGGTTTTACTGCCGAAGGAATCGACCTTCACGTACCCGATACCAGAATGCTCTTCCAGTTGGAAGCTCCAGCTTCCATCGTCTCGTCTTCGATCGCCCTGCACCGATTCGGTCTCGATTTCAGCGCGCACCAGTTCCAGTTCGATGGGGCTAGTGAACCCTTTGCGTTCGATTTTCAGACGCACCGCTGTCCCGGCGATTCCGGTCAGCCTCGAGATCGCCTGATCGATATCCCAGCCGATGGTTGGGTTCCCATCGACTTCCAGGATCGCGTCTCCTGGTTGGATTCCAGCTCGCATGGCTGGGGTATTGAAGAGGGGAGAGACGACGCGCAGTGGGCCATTGATTGCAGGTTGTTCCAGCAGGATTCCGACTCCGCCAAACTGCTGCTCGATGATCCGATTCATCCGATCGAAATCGTCCTTCTGGACAAAGCCGGAGTAGCGATCCAGCGACCCGAGCATCGCTTTCATGGCGGTGGCATAAAGGGCATGGCGATCGACCGGTTCCACGTAGCCCTGTTCCACCAGATCCATGGCGAAGGCGATCTCTCGCACCTGCCGCAGCGACCGGGCCTGGAAGTAGCAGAGCGATCCTAAGAGGAGCATCACCGCGAAAATTCTTTTGTTGCGCAGCGTCATGGCATCCCGTTGGCCGGGCCTCCTGGCATGGGAACCATCGCCGGTTCCTTCTCACGAAGCCGTCGCAACTGCCCGCACGCAGCCTGGATTGGATCCCCCTTCCGCTGGCGGAACATCACGTTGATGCCTCCTTCCAGCAGGACTCTCCGAAAACGATGGATGGCGTCTGCAGAGGGGGTTTCATACGGAAGTCCCGGAACTGGATTGTAGGGAATCACGTTGAGCAGTGCGGTCTTGCCACCTAGAAGCTTCACCAGTTGCTCGGCGCACTGCATGGAGTCATTCACATCGGCCAAAAGTACATATTCGAATGTCAATCGCCGACCGGTTTTCTGAAAGTACTTTTCTGCCGCTTCCATGATGGCCGCGATCCCGATCTTGTGATTGACCGGCACCAGTCGATCGCGGAGCGGATCGTTGGGGGCGTGGAGGCTGATCGCTAGGTGGTAAGGAGCATCGGCTTCCGCCAGCCGTTCGATCGCCGGTGGCAGGCCAACGGTGCTGATGGTGATGCGTCGCGGCGAGATCCCCAGTCCCCATGAGGCTCGTGCGACCAGCAGCGCTTCCAGGACGCGAGGCAGATTGGCAAGGGGTTCTCCCATTCCCATCATGACGATGTGGCTTAGCCGTTCGTCTTCGGGAAGCAATCGCTGCAGCAGAAGCATTTGCTGGACGATTTCCGAGCTGCTCAGATTACGTTCGACACCGTCGAGCCCGGAGGCGCAGAAGACGCATCCCATGGCGCAGCCAACCTGCGAACTGATGCAGATCGATCGGCGATCGCCGTCGCGAAGCAACACGCATTCGATCTTCCCGCCATCGGCCAGCCGGACTAGCAGCTTCTCCGTTCCATCGTCGCTTTGTGAATGCAGTTCCACGCGGACTTGAAACAGGTCGAACGACTCGGCCAACGCTGTCCGAAGCGACTTAGGAAGGTCCGACATCGCATCGAATGATTCGGCGCGCCGCTGCAGCACCCAACGCAAAATCTGCTCGGCCCGGTAGCTTGGCTGGCCATGCGCCGCTAACCATGGCTTGAGTTCCGAAGGAGACATGCCGATCAACGAAAGGCGCTGGTTGGCAGTGGAGTTTTGCACCTCTGGCGTCATCTCTTCTTCCATGCCGATTCTCTCCCGCCCAGATGCCCCGGGAAGCTCGCCAGGTCCCATCCCTGATAGGAACTCTAGCTGCCTGCCGTTATTCTGCGACTCGTTTCATGATACGCTGATAGCGTCCATTATGGTGCCGCAGACTTGAGTGTAGGAGGCCAACTCCAGAGATACGATGCATCCCGACGACGAACTTTGTCTATGTTTCCACGTCACCTGGCGCAAGGTGATCAATTTCGCAAGGATCCATCGAATCCGCAGAGCGAGCCAGTTGAGCGGATGTCAGGGGGCGGGGACTGGTTGCGGATGGTGTCGGCGGCAATTGGAGCGAATCGCCACCCGCATTGCAGAGGATCCACCGGACCCATCGGAGCTAGACAATTGGTTGCAGCGACACAGCCCGGCGCGGGATGCCTACGCCCGTGGTCGGCAGCAGTATCTGGCCAGCGGCAGAGGAAAACCACCAGCGGGGGGTGACGAGAAAATCGAGCAACCGCCGCAGGACTACCCGGGTGGCGGCCCTCCGGACCAACCTCTTCCGACCGACCAGCCTTAGGCGGATAGCCAATCGTCCGGGTTAGCCTCGCACGCGCTGCCGCATCTCTTCCGCGGCTCGCTGCAACTCCACATCCCCTTGCAGATCCGCTTCCGTCTTGCGGACCGCATGCAGGATCGTCGTGTGATCGCGTCCTCCAAAGTAGTCGCCGATCTGCTGCAAGGACAGTTCGGTCCAACGACGAGCCATCAGGATGGCTAGTCCTCTGGCGCGCACGATCTGCGATCGTTTGGTATTTCCTCTCATCTCCGACAAGCGGACTCCCAGGGAACGGGCTGCCGCCTTGGCAATCAGATCGAGACTTGGGGTATGGGAACGATGTTGCTGAAGTAGCATGGCCTGCAGTGTCTGGTCTCGATCCTGCGGCTCCCGATGCTGCTGTTGCATCCATTGCAGGAGGATCCCTCGCAGTTGCATGGCAGTGACTCCATCGGGAACTCCCGATGCAATCCTCTGGCATTCCTCCTCGCCCAGTTCCATCTGAAGGGATTCCGCTAGAGCCATGATGATTTTCTGGCGAGCCCAGAGCCCTGGGGGCTGGACATGGACTTGCAGCCCCGACATCAGGCGACTGACCAAGGATCGGCGGAAGTCCCGCATGGTGGAGGGAACCAAAGCGGTGGTTGCAATCACCACGGCCTGCTGGTCGGCCAGGGCATCGAGCGTGTGGACCAGTTCCTCTTGGGCTGCATCACGACCAGCCAGTTCATGCAGATCGTCGATCAGCAGACAGCGGCAGTCGCGGTGCCTATCACGAAAGCGATCCATATCATCGGACTCGATCGCCGATTGGAACTGCCTGGCAAAATCGACTCCATTGATTTGCAGTGCTGGCCCTTGATCGGTGGCAATGCACCAACGAAAGGCCAGGGACATCGCTAGGGCCGTTTTACCGGTCGCGGTATCTCCAAAGAGAATCAGGGGAGATCGATCGACCAGTCCCAGGATCGCAAAAGGATCGGCCAGCTCGGCGACCTCGCGGTTTTCGTCGCCGGCATAAAAGCTGGAAACGATCCCCCGCCCCACCACGCCATGGGGGCGCTTCAGCGGAGGGATCTCCAGCGGGATCTCGTGATATTGTTCAGTGATTGACATCGCTTCAGCTCGTAGCAACAACCTGTCGAATGGAAACTGATTCAGAATCGTTCGAGTTGTCTTCGGTAGCAACCATTTTTCCACCACAACCTGAAAATCTTTCCATGCAGCCTGCCAGAAGGCAATTGCATCGGAAAAACCGCTACAAAACGCACGCTGCTGGGGTCCGGCTTCCCCAGGTGTCCAAGTCGTGGAAAACCCC
>JBJSWM010000407.1:0-3299 GCA_046085865.1 Pirellulaceae bacterium | reverse complement strand
AGCCGCTGGTGGGCTGGGCGGAGGCTATGGAGGGATGATGGGCGGAAGTTCCGCTGCCGTGAACTCTGGTGCCAAGTCATCGGCCGTTGTGGAATGGGACTCGGCATCGCAGCAAGAACTGATGGACGGGATCGTTTCCTGGTACGACCCCAAGTCCCCTCCCGATACCTTGCAGATTTGTTACACCCAAGAAGATCTTTGGATCCTCGAGGGGATCTTAAAGATTATTGCGGCCACCAACGCTGGGGCACGCGAAAACTTTCAAGCCGCGATCAAGGAGATCGACTTCATCCGATTTGGCCGAACTGCCATGGGGCAGGCTGGTGAAATCAAGGGTGCGGGGGCTGGAGGCGGAGCGGCTAGTGGGATGCCGGGCATGGGAGGCATGGGGGGCATGGGAATGGGTGGCATGGGGGGCGCTGCCGCTGGTGGAGCTGGTGGCGGCATGGGCTCCAGCGCCAATCCGTACGGTCAGGGAGGCGCACCGAACATGGGCGGCGGGATTTCTGCGGCTCCCAAGGTGACTCGCGATCCGGCAGACAGTCGATATGTCGACGAAAAATTCACTCCCATCACCGGTAATTCGCTTCGGACCAAAATGAAGAGCAAGGCACCGGGTGATGCCTACTACGCCGTCGCGAAACGGATCCCGGTTCGGATGCGCTTTAAGAAAATGGATCAGCGCAAACTGAACAAGTTCCTGGTGGAATGCGGGAACGCGCAGATGATTTTGGAAGTACGACAGGTTCGGATCAATTGCGATCCGGCTCCGCTGGGCGGAGGAAGTGGCGCGGCAGGAGGTGGATTTGGCGGCATGATGGATGGTGCAAGACCAACGCTAGGCAACGCTGCCGGTTCCGCTAGTCTCGATTCGGATTCGGGTGGTGCTGGCTACGGCGGGATGTTGGGCGGTGGTGGCGGGACCCTTGCCGAAGCTGGGAGTGCTTTTGATATTCCGGTCGAAGTCTACGGCGTTATCTATCTCTACAATCCGGTCAACATCGAAATGCTGGGGCTGAAACAGGTCCAGGCAGATACCAAGTTGAGCACGACGGTGGAGCCATCGGCTGGTGGCCAGGCTGCTGGAGGCCAGGCTGCTGCAGCACCTGCCGCCGGTGTAGCGACCACGCCTCCTGCTTCCAGTGGCACAGCGCCGGCAGTTCCCAGCGGCGGCACGCCGCCACCAGCGGGTAGTGCAGGTGCCGCAGCGCCACCGGCCACGACCGCTACAGAGACGCCATCCGGTGCAGGAGCCGCCCCGTCAGATAGCGGCGGAGGGGCAGCACCACCGGCTGGCGGAACTGCTGACGATCGTTAGGGAATCGGGAAACAATGTATGGAGGTCGCTCCTTCGGCATTCGGCCGACTGAGCACCATCGACGTAGGCAAATAAAAAAGGTTCTGCGACTGCTTCCTACAAAGAAGCATCCCACAAAGTCATTCGGGAGAGGATACGCCGATGTTTGGACGCAAGAGCAGCAAGGACGTTGAAGCCGCGATTGAAGCGGCTGATTCGGGAAACAAGGCGAAGAAGAAGACCGAAAAGCCAAAGAAGGAGAAGGCCAAACCCAAGGCAGCCACTGTCAAGGCTGGTAGCGCGCGAGGCGGGGCGGGGGAGTTCTTCCTTCGTCACACGGAGAAACTGGTGCTTGGCCTGACCGCTCTGGCCGCGACCTATCTGCTCTATGATGGCCTGACAACCAAGTCGTACGATGCGGCTCGTCAACCAGAAGGGCTCCAAAAGCAGTCGCAGCAGGTGCTCGAGCAAGTTCGTGCCGACCACTGGAATGCGATCGCACCCGAACGTCAAATTGCTTCCAGTTTTGCCAATGATGCCAAACATGCCAACAAGGGAACTGAGGCGAACTTCTACGAAACTGGGGTATGGGAACAGAAAAGCCGCGGAGCAGGAGAGAAACGAGGGGATCCTGCATTGCTGGCGGCGACCGACCTAGAAGGCCGCTCAGTCTACGGTGCTGTCGCCTTCAATTCCAAGTCGAAGATTGATCCTCTCGCTGGTTTGAAGAATGCACCACCCGTCGGCAAGAAGAAAAAAGGAGGAGACGCTGGGGCTGCGGGCCCAGGAGGCGGTTATCCTGGCGGGCAGGGTGGTCCTGGTGGCCCTGGAGGTGGGCTAGGAGGACCCGGCGGCGGTCTGGGAGGGCCCGGTGGTCCTGGCGGTGGCTTTCCCGGTGGCGGTATGCCCGGCGGCGGTGAAGACGAAGAGGAGGAAGACGAAGACGCCGCCAAGGATGCAACGGGAGTCGTTCGCCGACTGGATCCAAAATACGACCGCGGATTCGGCAGCAAGACAGCCGGTGCCGCCAATAGCCCATACGGCGGCGGTGAAATGGGTGCTGCAGGTGGTGGGCTTTTTGGACCTGGCAATCGAAGCAATGCCAAGCCGGAGGACAAGAAGTACGAGGTCGCTCGCGGCGCAGTCTTCAACGTAGTCACCGCTTTAGTGCCGCATGACGAGCTGGTGAAAAACTATGGGAAGGAACTCTCCAATTCGGTCAACTTCGACGCCTTCCGCGACTCGCCAAACTACCTGGGCTTCCAGGTGGAACGAGTCGATGTGACGGACAATCCAGCCCAGGAAATCGCAGACGACCAGTGGCAGCCGCTCGATTCCGCTTCCTCGAAGACGATACTTGACGCGAGGAGAAAGAACTGGGCAGGTGAGTGCACGGAAATCGTTCAATCGCGATTCGTTCATCCAATGCTGACGATGCCGATTCCACCCATCCTGATTCGTGATTATCGATCCTTCGCGAACCACACAAAGACGGCTGCTGTCACTGACGCCCAACCGAACGCGGCGATTCCTCCAGGGGGAAGTAATTCCGAAGCTGGAGCCGCCGAAGAGAGCGACGGGATGCAAGGTGGTCCAGGAGGAGGATATCCCGGCGCGGGTGGTCCAGGGGGAGGTTACCCAGGAGCTGGAGGGCCCGGTGGACCCGGTGGTGGAGGCCCTGGTGGTCCTGGAGGTGGATATCCGGGTGCAGGTGGCCCAGGTGGTCCCGGTGGCGGCATGCCCGGCGCGGGCGGGCCTGGAGGTGGATATCCCGGCGGCGGTGCCGGTGGGCTTGGTGGCGGCATGGCTGGTATGGGGAACATGGGAGGCATGATGGGGGGCGGTGCCGGTGGCTACCCACGGCGAGGAATGGACGCTAGTGCGGGCTGCCACGAACTTAACGCAAGCTCTCCACGTGTTCCGACTGCTTGCTGGCGGCTTGCGCTGGCCAGCCCGCGGGCGTACGGCCGCCGACAGAACGTATTCTCCTCACGCACGCGTG
>JBJSWM010000406.1:0-4310 GCA_046085865.1 Pirellulaceae bacterium | reverse complement strand
CCCACAAATCGCGAAACGCCCTCGGTGCGACTCGCCCTGGCTGCGTCAGCCCCTTTGAATTCCCTTTGCTCATGTAAACTCGACCATCTGGCCCCAGCTGCAATCCATGCAGCCCATGCTCCAGATTCCCCAGGTCGGTATACAGCCGCGTGTAGCGATCGGCGACATCATCGCCATCGAGGTCTCGGAGAATCGTCAGGTCGGGCGCATTGGCGACCCAAAGATCGTCCCCAACCCATAGCAATCCTTGGATGGCATTCAGCCCCTCACCGAAAGCGTGGATGCGGTCCGATTTGCCATCGTGGTTCTCATCCAGCACCAGGACCACGCGATCGCCGTCGGTCTCGGGAGTCGGGTTGCGGTACTGGGGACCCATGCCGATAAAAAGCCTGCCGCGGCGATCGAACGCCATCGAACAAGGCTGCCGTACCAGCGGCTCACTGGCAACCAGTGTCACCTCGAACCCCTCCGCTACCGAGGGCAACAGAGTCGCATCGGCCGCCGCGTCGGTGAACTGCCCCCATGCAGGGGAAGCGGTCAAAGAAAGGCAGATCCATAAGATCGCGATCGAGAACCAAGCGCTTTGAGCAACGTACTTCATCGAGCGATCCTCTGAAGCCATTATCGCATCCGATCGCATCGCGAATTTTTTACACTTGGAACTCGCTCCCCGTTCTGTCCTTATCGTGAAGCCGCCAAAGAGCGATGGCAAGCAGAAGGGAACCGATCGACGATCGATTTTTCAGCATTTCTTAGCGGTACGGCGCAAAACCGTCCGATCTCCAGCCACCGGAGGGCTGGCCCCCTTCCGCTAAGATACTTACTCCTACTCCCAAAACCCAATCGCATGGCAACGCTTTGTTCCGGTGTGTTCGCGGGCTGGTCGATTGGACTAGAAAATCTTGATTCCAATAACGCAGAGCCCCTACCCGAACTCTCATCCTCCCATCGCCCGGCTCACACACCCGACCAGTCGATCGCTCGCAAATCCTCCTTCTCCGTGGCCTCCGTGCCACCGCGAGAGGCACCCTCCTCGTCCTTTGTGCCATCGTGAGTCACCCTCCGCATCCGTGGAGGGTCGGATTCCATCACGCGTGGCCAGGGTGCTAACCGGCCAAATCTGCAGAAAGGGAGCGGGCATCCCTGCCCTTGGTTGTCACATCCATGCGACTCTCCCAATCCGCGTGTTCTCTAGCAACTTCTCGTTTCGATCAGCCAACTAGTCGCAAGGGCTGAGCCTGGTAGCGAACTACCCCTTCGACAAACTCTTCGAAGATCCGCACATCCAGCGCGCTGGCAGCAGGGGATTCCGGGTGGAACTGAACGCCGATGCACATCCAGTCTTCCATCTCGCTTTCAAAAGCTTCGATGACCCCGTCCTGGCAGCGAGCGGTGACGCGGAGACCTGGGGCCAACTGGTCGATCGCCATGTGATGTCGGCTGGTGACGCGAATCTCCCCTTCACCATAGACGCGGCCGACGATGGAGTCGGATTCCACCACCAGCGAGTGACGATGGTTCGGGTCATTGATATCCCGATGCTGAATCGCTTCGGGCAGATCGATCGGTAGATGGAAGAAGAGATTGCCACCCAGATGAACGTTGATCAACTGGTGACCGGTCCCGATCCCAAAGACTGGCATGCGACGCTGAGCGATCGAGGCCATCAACTTGCGATCAAAGGATTCACGGCGAGCGTCCATGGGGCGAACGGAGCTGTGGAGCATGTAGCCATCGTTTCGGGGATCCAGGTCGGCACCGCCGATGAGGACAAATCCTTGCAGCATGTCGAGCACATCCGACAGGTCCTGATCGTCTTCCATCGGAGGAACCACCACAGGGATTCCACCCGCTGCCAGAATGTTGTCGTAATAACCAGCCGCCAGATAACTGTAAGCTGGGACGCCCTGATGCGTGTTGCGATAATCCGCGTTGATCCCGATCAATGGCTTGCGCTGCATCCTGTAAACCCTCCTGATGAGAAACGTTGATCCAAATCCTTTGGAAGTGACGTCTGCAGAGGCGCTGATTCAGGCGATGCCGGCCAAACGGAGCAAATCGAAGGGGGCTTCCTGGCCACCGACCGATCTGCATCGAAAAGACGAGTCGACTTCGTGCGTTCCCTGCTCGATCCTACCTTCGTCCAGTCACCCTCAGTCGCAACCCTGCGACCGAATCCATGTGACGGGCAAGAAAGTAAGCTGTACCGCTTGTGAGGGCAAACAGGTGGGCGTATTTAGGGGCTCCGGGATTTGCTGGCACACCATTCAGTGCTAGCATTTGCGAAGTTCCATGGAGGTTGATTGAAGGAGGCGGGGATGAGATTTCGCCGTGCAAGGCTGGCTGGGGTAGGTTTCTGCATCCCTCCAGAAGTGCTTTTTTCCTCGGAAATCGAGCAAAAACTAGGGGAAGTGTATGGTCGACTGAGACTTCCCGAGGGTCGATTGGAGGGGATGAGCGGCGTTCGGGAGCGGCGGTTATGGCCTCGAGGCACCCGAATTTCCGATCCCAGTATCGTCAGTGGCCGGCGAGCCATGGAGGTGGCGGGACTGCTTCCCAACCAAATCGATTGCCTCTTTCACGCCAGTGTCTGCCGGGAATTTCTGGAACCGGCGACGGCTTGCCGAGTCCATCACGAACTGGCACTTCCAGCTCGTAGCATCGCCTGCGACCTTTCCAACGCCTGCCTTGGACTGCTCAACGGCGCCCTCCAGATCGCGATGGGGATTGAATGCGGTTGGTGGAAAAGTGGCCTGGTGGTCGGTACTGAAGATGCCCGAGGCTTGATCGAAACAACGCTGCAGCATCTATCGACCGATCCTACGCTGACGCGGCAATCGATCAAGCCAGCCTTTGCGTCGCTGACGATTGGTTCGGGCAGCTGCGCTTGGCTGATCGCCGATGAGTCGCTGGCACCCGACGGGCGCGCGATCCAGCAGGTGGCGGCGCGAGCTCATACGCAGTACAACGCCCTGTGCCTCAGCGATCAAGACCGCGCCGGCTCCACCATGCAGCCGCTCATGGAAACCGACTCCGAACAGCTTCTTGCAGCTGGGATTGAGACAGGTAAAGCTGCCTTCGAAGATCTGATCGCCGACTCCGGAATCGCACGCGACCAAATCGATCGCACCGTCTGCCATCAAGTCGGTTCCGCGCACCGCCGCTTGATTCTGGAAGCCCTCCAACTGCCGCTCGATCGCGACTTCGCCACCTTCCCATGGCTTGGCAACACCGGCTCAGTCGCCCTCCCCACAGCCCTTGGGCTTGGGATGATTCATCAAGCCATCCAGCCAGCTCACAGCCTAGCGCTCTTAGGGATTGGATCGGGAATCAATTCGATCATGATGCTTCTTGGTCCCGGCATCACTCCTGCCCTCGGCGATCCGCTCGACCTCACCCCACTCACCTAACCCTCATATTTTCTCCTCTCCCCATGGCATTAACGCCTCCATGAGTCGCCCTCTAGCAACATGGGAAAAAAATCTCTCACCGAGGCACGGGGATCACGGAGCGAAGAGATAGGCAAAGAGAATTTGGACGAAGGCACATCCTTTTACATCCCCCCTCTCCCCGTGCCCTCTGTGCCTCCGTGAGTCACCCTCTGCCGGCATGGGAAAAAATCACTCACCGAGGCACGGGGATCACGGACGGAAACGCCCTTTTGGTCCTGGCCGTCGAGTTTGCTAAACTATATCGCCCGGTTCGATCAAACAACCACTTCGTCTCCGCCGAGGATCCTGCCGCTCATGGCATTGAAAAAGTCCGAACTCTACTCGTCCCTCTGGTCTAGCTGCGATGAACTCCGTGGCGGCATGGACGCTAGTCAATACAAAGACTACGTGCTGGTGCTGCTGTTCATCAAATACGTCAGCGACAAGTACGCCGGCGAACCGTTCGCTCCCATCAAAATCCCCGACGGTGCAAGCTTCCAAGATATGGTCGCCCTCAAAGGCAAAACCGACATCGGTGACCAAATCAACAAAAAGATCGTTGCGCCTTTGGCCAGTGCAAACCAGTTGTCGGACATGCCCGACTTCAACGATCCATCGAAGCTCGGTAGCGGCAAGGAAATGGTCGATCGCCTGACCAACCTGATCGCGATCTTCGAAAACCCCGCACTGGACTTCTCCAAGAACCGAGCCGATGGGGACGACATCCTCGGTGATGCGTATGAATACCTGATGCGGCATTTCGCTGTCGAAAGCGGCAAGAGCAAAGGCCAATTCCTAACGCCTGCCGAAGTCAGCCTCATCATGGCTCGGATCATCGGCATCTCGACCACCAAAACCAGTGCGAACACGACGGTGAGC
>JBJSWM010000405.1:0-1070 GCA_046085865.1 Pirellulaceae bacterium | reverse complement strand
ACGCGAGTCCATCGTGCCCCTCCCATCGGACAAGTTCCGGTTCCGTCAGCGACTCAGCCGAGATCCCCCCCAGTTCGCTTTGGGTCCACCGAGTCACACTTCCGTCTAGTGCGTCGACGGAAAACAGATCCGATGGACTCTTGGCGGAATTGATGGTCAACGCCAACTCGGGCATTTGTCGGTGCCAGTCTCCCAGGGAGATCACCCCCTGGGGTAGCCCTTCAATAACCCGTTGTCGACCGGTCGTTAGCTCGTGTAGGAACAGCCGCGAGACGCCATCCTGATTGACCACGAAGGCAAGGTTCTTACCATCCTCATGAAGCGTCAGCGATTCGACATCGCCATCTTTGGCTTCACCAATCGGCGTCTCCTTACCGGTCACTACGTCTATCTTCACCAACTCCAGGAACTCGCCTTGCCGATCGCTGGCGCAGATCACTTCGCCTCCTCCTGGAAGGTACTGCCCACCAAGATAAGCGGCAGGAGGTGCACTTGGGTCGGTCAGTGGCCTCCGCTGGGCTGTCGCTAGATCGATTTCGTAGAGTTGCGACTGATTCACACTTTTCCGTTCGACCACCAACAGTTTGGTATCATCGGGCGACCAATCGAGAATCCCCCAGCCACCTCCTTCGTTGGCCAACAGCATCCGCTTCGGCTCATTCTCCGCATAGGGATCCATCCACCAAAAGTCTCGGTCCGCTCCATTTCGCTCGGTCGACGTGTAGACAAACTGACTTTTCGCGCGGTTCCAAAGCGGCTGGCCGATCTGCGTCCTGCCTCCGGGACTGAGCATGCGGCTGGTCCCTTTTTTAGGATCCAGGCGAAACAGCTGAGCGAATTCATTGCCGCCCACATCGCGGGAAAAGAGAACAAATCTGCCATCCTTTGGTTCGTACTGCGCTCCAGCAACTGGTTCGTCAAAAAATGTCCATTGGGTCCTAGCGCCCATCGGCATCGCTAGATGATGGATCTGGTTGGTCTGCCCGAAACGGGTTCCGATCAGCATTTGACGCAGAGAGGGGTGCCACGCAAAGAATGCGGCGGCTCGCGATTCCGTGTAGGGCCGCAGC
>JBJSWM010000404.1:0-3265 GCA_046085865.1 Pirellulaceae bacterium | reverse complement strand
GTTCCGCCCCTTCAGGGCGGGTTCCATGACGTCATGGGCGATGAAATCGGTAAAATGTTCCCAGGGCGTTGCCTTGGGCTCTCTCATCGTCGTGCCGTTGGCACTTGAAGAAAGATTCCGAATCGTGTGCTTGCACAACGTCGGGAACCACGGTGAGATCTTCGGGTTTTTATCATTTCACCCCCATCGCTACAAACACCGCAAATAGGTAGGCAAGAGCACACCATCGGTATGCGATACGATGCCCCGGGGCAAAGCCCCGGGTAGGCTCGCATGGACGATCGCATCTGTGATCAAAAAGGGATATCGCACCGCAGGCAGAGTCCATCAGCATGGATCGAGTTGGTGCGGCAGCGCGGGCACTTCTTGGGTTTCGAATTCGAACCGTTCGATCCAGGATTGGTCTGGTCGGTCGATTCCTCCTCCAGCTTCTTCCTTCCCCTTCGCGCTGCAGGCTTCTTCGATTCCAGTGGCGTCGTAGGGTACTCCGCCGTCGGCTCAGCCACCAAATCAAACTCGATCAAATCTTCGATCGATTCGGCGTTCAGCAGCTCCTTCGGCAGCTTCTTGCGACGCTCTTCCAGCTTATGGGCGCTTCGAATCACCTTCCGCCGCTCTTCAGCCAGCAGCCGTGATTCTTTGGCCTGCTGTTTGGCACAGAATCCCTCGGCGCCCAGCCACTGCGCAGCTTGACGCCGCCGGTCGATATCGTACCGCGCCTTGTCGGAGGATCCTTTGATCATCTTGGGAGCCCCTTTACCGAGCACGCAATCGAGGTCGATCTGAATCTCGGTGATCCCAGCGTCCGCCAGCTCGGGAATCTCAAACATCAGGTCTTCAGTCACCTGACGAATCGCCGAATCGACGCCTCGAATGCCGGTGTTCTTTTCCACCGCTTTACGAGTCAGGTGCTTGAGCGCCTCGTCGCTGATCGTCAGCTCGACACCATGCTCCATCGCTTGCCGTTTCTGCATCGACAAAGCCGTATGCTCCAGATTCGACTTGAGCATGGCGAAGATGTCGTCATCCGACAGCCGGTTCAAGTTGGCGATCCAGGCGAAACGACCGACGAACTCCGGGATCATTCCAAATTCGATCAGGTCTTCGGGTGTCACATGGTCCAGCAAGTCGGTCGATGGGTCGACCGCAGCTTTGCGAGCGGCCATGGCTTCGGAGAATCCGAACCGTTTCGACTGGAATTGCAACCTCTTGGAGACGATTTCCTCTAGGCCGACGAAAGCACCCGCCATGACGAACAGCATGCGGGAGGTATCGACGGTGGGGAAGTTGTTCCCGTCGACACCATCGGACAGTCGTCCGTCCATCATGGTCAGGAGCGCGTTCTGCACTCCCTCCCCACTGACATCCCGATCGCTCAACGTGCAACGCCGAATCTTGTCGATTTCATCGACGAACGCGATTCCCGTTTCAGCACGGCGCGGATCTCGATTGGCAGCGTCGACCAAGCTGCGAATCACATTCTCCACCGAATTGCCACGGTACCCGGCTTCCACCAAACCTGCGGCACTGGTGATGCCGACGGGCACTCCCAGGAAGTCGGTGATCGTCTTCATGAGCAACGTTTTGCCCGATCCGGTGGGGCCGATCAAGAGCCCATGAAACCGGATCTTATGGTCGATGCCATCAACTCGCCGTCGCTCCTGCGCCAGGTAATGATGGTAGATATTGCTGCAAAGACGCCGTTTGGCCCAATCCTGACCCCAGATACGCTTGTCCAGGAATCCTTTCATCATTTGGGGCCGCGGAAACAACAGATTCGACACTCCATGCGCTGGATTCATGGGATGCACTCCTTCTCGATTGCGGGGGGCGAGGTGGTTCGGTTTTTGCATCCTAGAGTTGCCCGGAATCGAATCAAATCTTCCTATCTTTTCATTGCTTGGTTTCCGCATGCTGGCTACGTGATACGCGTCGCTCTACTAGGCATCGATAGGGTTGGTTGGACCTAGGGATTTCCACCGTCAAACCCGACTTGATCGGTAAAGCCTGCGCAAACTAATTCCAGACAGCCATTTTTTTTCGACGAAATTCAACTTTCCAAGCGAAACGTGTTGGACACCTTGTTTTTCGAAAAATGGGCTTTTTGAACGCCGAACTTTACCTTGGGAATGCCCTGAGAAAATCAGAAAGATAGGGGGATTACCGAGGACAGGCGGTCTGAACCTGTCGAACAGGAAAAGAAACCCCCACATGCCCCCCGAAAGCAGGTCGCGCGATGGAAACGGTGACTCACGCGAAGGCACGAAGGCGCGAAGAGAGAAAGCTGGGCTAGGCTTCGTGTTCTTCGCGGCTTCGCGCGCGACTTTCTGCCTGATTCACACGAAGGCGAGACGATGCAAAGTCCTGGTGATTGTTGACAATTCGTTTGCAGCCCTCTTTGAAGGATGATGATCCAAAATTGACGAGAAGGCCGATGGGCAATCGCAACAACCGCAAATAGGTGAGAACCTGTTTCGGGTGAACTGGCGCTAATGTCTCAACGGACTTCAATTCCACCACCAAACGGTCGTTGATCAGCAAGTCGATCCGAAGTCCATCGTCAAAAATCATGCCATGGTACTCAAACACGACCGATTTCTGCCGTTCTACTTTCAATCCCTGCTCTCGAAGTAGCTTGGCCATCACCGTCTCGTAGACCGACTCCAGCAACCCGGGGCCAAGATCCACATGCAGATGGTAAGCCGTATCGACGACGATTGCTGACAGTTCTTCGACGTTTCGCTCTAAACCTTCGTGCTCTTCATGGCGTCGCGCGAGGCTGTTTCCCTGCGACAGTCGACGGTCGGTATCCGACATCGCTTGATCCCTTTCGAAAGCTCCCCATCAAGCAATTCGCCATCGGCGAAACAGCGCGAAGGCAATGCGCAGTTAGCGCGAGCCTTATCGCGTCAGAGGGCAACTCTACGGCTGACCGTTCCTGGGGCAAGGTTCGGGAGATCGGCCTGGTGAGAAACGGAGGGAATCCGTGCGGGGCCTCGATTGGACAGGTAGTGAAGCGAGTCTCTCCAGACCGCCACAGCGGCCGATCGAGTTTGGCTGGTCTTTGCGGGCCGGATCAGGCGGCGCGGCGGAGCGACTGAGCCTGAAAGAAGCTTTTCAGTCCTTCGCAGACCCGATGATGTTCGTCCAGCCGTAGTTCGGGGTAGATCGGCAGGTGGAGGATTTCCCGACAAGCGGCTTCCGTGTTCGGCAACATGCCTTCTCGGTATTCCAGATGGCGGAAACACTGCTGGAGGTGCAATGG
>JBJSWM010000403.1:0-1138 GCA_046085865.1 Pirellulaceae bacterium | reverse complement strand
TGACGACGTTGCCCATACCAGGACTCGCACCGCCGATCGTGACCTCGCGCGAGAAAGAAACATTGATGCCGCCGTCGTTTGGAAAGGTTCCGTTTCCGGTGACATTGGTCCCGACGTAATTTCCTGCGATCAGGGTGTTCGATTTCTCCGAACCCGCGACTTGGTAGGTGGTCACCGACATGTTCGTGCCCGACTGCAGTCGAATCTCAGCATGCGGATCGGGATCGCCCAGCACCTTCCACCATCCGTCAACGATCACCGACAACTCAAACCCTGCCGCTCCATCCCGCTCAAAGCCCACCCACTCAAATTGGTGCGTGCCTTCGGCAAGAAAGACTTCTCCGTAGCGGACATCGAAAGCATGGAGCGAATCGTCATTGATTACCAGTTCGCTACCGATTTTCAGTCGTCCGCCATCATCACCACCCAGCGCAAAGAGATAGGAACGGCTCTGCAGTACCTCAATCGTTCCCATCACCTTGACCGCATACTGATCCCCGCCTCCTCCCGGGATCGGATGGTTGTATCCCCAGTATCCCCCTGCGGGCCAAGTGAAATCGGCCAAGTCCGCCTGATCGATCGTCCCGGTACTTTGAATCGACGGGATTTCGCCACTGATCAATTTGTCGACCACAGGGAGGCCGTAAACGAAGGCGTTACCGGTATTGACTGTAATCTGGTTACCAGCATTCCCGGAAACGACGTTCCGCTCGAGATTGTCTACAAACCCGTCCCCGTTGGTACCGACTCGAGATTCGGTGGTTTTTTCCAGGAACACACCATGGTTGCTGTTCGCAAGAGCCACATTGCCGGTCGCGTTCAGACCGATCCAATTGCCGGCGATGACCGTCCCCTTGGCTCCTTCCCCCCCCCAGACCTGGATCCCATAGGTGGAGTTGCCACTGATCAGATTTCGCTCATTGGCGTTCCAGGCATCATTGCTGCTGTCGGTCCCAAGGATGTTGTTCAAACTTCGACCCGCAATGTAAATACCGTTTCCTGTGTTCGGAAGAGCCGCCATCGCATCCGCTTTTGTCCCGATGAAATTCCCTGCGACACGATTATTGCTAGTCCAATTCAACAAGACGCCACTTCCGGTATTCCCCGACAGGAGATTCCTTTCCAGGGTGTCAGCAAC
>JBJSWM010000402.1:0-8478 GCA_046085865.1 Pirellulaceae bacterium | reverse complement strand
TTTCAAGGAAGGCAAGCCCCACGGATCCCGCAGCGACGCCTCCTGAATAACGCGACGCCTCCTGAATGACTCTGCGCAACTCCAGTCCTCTCGGCTTCATGGCGATCAGCCGAAGGGGATTGATCAGAGCATCGGAACAGGAAGCAAGAAGGCGTGTTGCAGAAAGAGCACTAGTCCTCCTTCCCACGAGGCAAGGGTCGCTAGATAGAGGAAGCCGAGGTAGAGCAGACCGCTGGCTAGCGGCAACAGTTTCGCGCTCCACCGCAGCCACCAAGCGGCTTTTGTTGAACGCTGATGAGCCCGCCGCATCGCCCACCCGGCGACCAGCCTGGAAGGAATCGCCAGCACGATGAAAAATAGACAGAGCATCCACATCAACTCGCGTGGCGGGCTCTCGATGCGCAGCAGGTAGAGCGGAATGGCCAGCAAGAGGGTCAGCGTCGTCGCTAGGCCAAAGCTCCACGGGGCATGGCTCGCCAGTTGCCGGATCGCCCCCCGATCCCGAAGGCTACGCCATCGACCGCTTTCGGCTAGCGCGACCTGCAGGAAGGGGAGCACCATCAAGGTCCGCAGCATCCAAAGCGACCCGACCAGCCCGATCAACCCCAAGAGCGGTTGGTCGTTGGCGTTCATCCCGATCACCATCAACAAACCGGGAAAAATGAGGCTGGCAAGGCCACCCAAAGCAGCGCGGGCACCAAGCCACCAAAGATGTGGAAAATTCAGCAGCCTCAGTCCGTCCCACCAGCGCGACTCCGCCTCACGCCAGAGCTTCGGTCGCCAGACCTCCCGGACAAATCGGAGTGGAGCGGGCCAGAGAAAATCGCGCAGCCTGCCTCCCCGGAGCAACGCCCACACCACCCAGACCAGCCACGCCACCCCGATCCACCGTGCGGCGGTTTCCCAGCGGCCGACAATCGCATCCTGGGGAGCGATGAGGGCCAACGATCGAGCATAATCCCGCACCCAAAGCACCGGTAGAAAACTGATCACCACGGCCGCTGAACCGATCAGAATGCGCCTCGCCAAGGCTTGCCAGGCAGACACTGGCTTGCAGGCTGCCCGCTGGCGACTCGCTTGGCGATTTCCAAGAGATACCCAAGCGATGCGAATTGAAATAGAGGAATGGCCGCGACCACCGATAGCAGCACCACCAACGCAGCAAAATCGAAAGCACGCCCAGGCAGCCGAATCAGCCAGCCCAGCCAGGCGCGGGGATCGCACCAACGACGGCCGGTCTCAGGAGTCCGGGCAGTTGGCAACTCCGCTGGATCATCGAACGTTTGCATGGACCGAGTGCAAAAAAAAGAAGTCACAGTGTCACATCACACCAATCGAGCACTTCGGTTCCATGCTTTGTTCGTCCGTGTTCTCGTAATCGTACTCAGCATCGCGGGACTCGCACTCGACCGATCCCTCCCCCAGCGCCTGGGGGAACCCAGCACGCGCTGAAAATCCTTTTGCAGAAGAGCTTCGTTTGAGCATACCATGGGTTGGAAAGCTTTTTGTCATTTTTGCATTTCGTCATGCCGTAGCCTGCCGATGGTGAAAAAGATCCACACTTGGCGGGATTTCGACAGGGAGAAAACAGAATCGTGAAGGATCCATCCTTCGCGCCAGTCAAAACACCGCTTCGCAGGCGACTGTTTCGGCTTGCGCTGGGAGTGACTCTTGCCCTGCTGCTGATTGGGATGCTGCAACCGGTCCAGCCGGTCCGCGATCAGTTGAAGGCGGCCGCATCGGGAACGCTCTCGCCCGCTTCCAAGACTTTAAAGTCTCCCATGGCGTTCGCCATCGATCATTCGATCGACCAAGCGATCCAGGCTCAGGGGCTCCAACTCTGTCCACCGGCGGACGTCTGGACCATCTGCCGTCGGCTGAATCTGGCACTGGTCGGATCTGGACTGTCGCTGGAGGAGATGCGATGGCTGGAAGCGTATCGGGGGGAGGATCTGGTCGGCGCATGGACCGAAAGGCTGTTGGCTGATCCTCGC
Organism: Pirellulaceae bacterium; assembly: GCA_046085865.1. Classification (GTDB taxonomy): domain Bacteria; phylum Planctomycetota; class Planctomycetia; order Pirellulales; family Pirellulaceae; genus JBEISR01. The sequence continues at coordinate 6,484 of JBJSWM010000402.1, read as the reverse complement.
TGTAGCGATTACTTGGCTGAGCGGCTGGCGAGAGCCTATGTTGGCACGGCGAAAGGTCCCTTCATCCTTTACCGTCGCCGAAAATTTGTCCTCTGGCTGGCGCAGCGACTGCGAGAAGAGGCTCCTTACGATCAGTTGGTCCGGCAGTTGATTGCTTCGGAAGGGCTGTGGACCGATCAGCCGCAGGTCAATTTCTTGACAGCGACGATGGATGAAGCGGACAACGGGCGAGCCGATCCGAATCGACTGGCGGGCCGAACCTCGCGCGCCTTTCTCGGCATGCGCCTAGACTGCCTGCAATGCCACGACGATTTTCTGGGGAACTCGTTCCTCGGCGACTCTGGATCGCCTCAGCCGGGAACCCAGCAGCACTTTCACGGACTGGCGGCGTTCTTTGCAGGAGCTCGCGTTGCATCGAATCCCTTCTCGGGACTTCGCGATGATCAGGCGGAGCATCGTTACCAGCGGCCGGGCGAGGCGGATCCGGTGGCGATTGCGATGCAGGTCCCTTATGGGGCATCCTGGCTTCCTGAAGAAGGAAAACCACGGATTCGACTGGCGGCTTGGGTCACCCATCCTGAGAACCGCATGTTCGCGCGCTCCGCTGTCAACCGCTTCTGGGCGATTCTCTTCGGCAAACCCTGGATCGAACCGGTCGACGATCTGCCACTGCATGGACCCTACCCAGACGCCTTCGAACAGTTGGTCGATCGCTTCATCCAGAGCGGTTATTCCTGGAAGTATCTGGTGCGACTGATCAGCTCCCTGGATGCTTTCCGACGCGACAGTCGCAGTGAAGGTGGACAAGTCCAGGAAGAGCACGAGCGGTGGCTGGCCGCCTTTCCACTGACACCTCTTCGGCCCGAACAGATCGCTCAGTCGATCCATCAAGCAGCTCGTGTATCGACGATCGATCAAGACAGCTCCATCCTGTGGAGGTTGGAGCAGTTTTTTGTGGTCAATGATTTTCTGAAAGAGTATGGCGATCTTGGGGAATTGGAACTGGAGGGGATGTCGGAGACGATCCCTCAGCGACTGATGGTGATGAATGGCGATTTGGTCGATGAGCGGGTGCGAGGTAATCCGGTGGTCAACGCCACCAGCCGCATGGCCCTGGCACCGACGCCGCAGGCGCTGGAATCGCTGTATCTGGCAGCGCTCAATCGCAAACCCACTCAAAGTGAGATCGATTATTTCACCCCTTGGTTCCAGTCGGGCACGCCGATTGAAGCGACCGGGGATGTCCTGTGGTCCTTGGTCAACAGCACCGAGTTTTTGTGGAACCACTGATCGATTGATGGGAAGTTCTTCCGAGCGATCGAATGGTCCGATGGAGCTGGCAGGATGAATCGAAAAGAGAGCGCGGTCGATCCAGCAAGCCTAGGGTGTGCTGGCTACCAACAGTTTCGGTCGCGCCGTCACTGGATGGCCCAATCGGCATCTGCCTTCTCGCTTGCTTCCAGTGGCGCATGGTCTCCTCTGGTCCAGCGCCTGGCCGCTGAGTCACCACACCCCAATCGCTCTGCCCCTGCCACCAACATCATCCTGCTTTGGATGCAGGGTGGTCCCAGCCAAATGGAAACGTTCGATCCCCATCCGGAAGGAGACGGTGGCGAACAGGTGGGAACGATCGAGACAGAGATTCCCGACATCGCTATCAGCTCGTGGTTGCCCGAGTCGGCCAGGCAACTAGGACTGGGAACCCTGATCCGCTCCATGGTCAGCAAGGAGGGCGATCACGAGCGAGCGACCTACAACATGCGCACGGGATGGCGACCGGATCCCACGGTGGTTCATCCATCGATCGGCAGTTTGGTCTGCCACCTCCTTGGCAGCAGCACCACCATCCCGGCACACGTCTCGATCCTGCCTGGCGAATGGCCTTCGCGAGGAGGTGCTTTAGGAGCGGCGCTGGATGCCTTTCAGATTGGAGATCCCCGCAATCCCCTTCCCAACCTGCGCGCTCCGACGGGCGAAACGCGACAGCAGCGCCGCTTGGCAGCGCTTTCCGACCTTCTCGAACCGCAGTTTGAAAAGGGCCGTCTGGCCGATCTGGATCGCATGCGCACCCAGCATCGCAGCAGCATGGAGCGAGCTCAGGAGATGATGCAGAGCGACCAGTTGGCGGCGTTTGAACTGGCCAAGGAGCCAGCGGAGATCGTAGCGCAGTTTGGCGATCATGCTTTCGGTCGCGGCTGTCTTGCCGCCGTGCGATTGGTGGAAGCCGGAGTGCGAAGCGTGGAGGTCGAACTTTCCGGTTGGGACAGCCACATCAACAACATGGAGTTGCAGAAGGGGCAGTGCCAGATTCTCGATCGCGCCCTGGCGGCTACTTTGCAGGAGCTAGTGCGGCGAGGACTGCTGGAGCACACCCTTCTGGTCTGTTCTGGAGAATTCGGCCGAACGCCCAATCTGAACCCTGCCGGGGGACGCGATCACTGGCCGGTTGGATTCAGCAGTTTCGTGGCTGGTGCCGGCATCGCCGCAAGGCATGCGATCGGAGCCACCTCCGCCAAGCCGAGGATGGAGCCGGAGAGGAGGCTGGAAAATGTCGATCGCCCCGTCACGGTGGAAGATCTCCATGCCACCCTGCTGACCTGCTTTGGCATCGATGCCAAAGAGGAATGGAAGACTCCAGTCGGTCGACCTTTGGCTTGGAGCCAGGGGAGGGTGGTGGAGTCGATGCTGGACCGCAGCCGCTTCTGAAACGGCACCTGGAAGTCCAGAAAAAAGCCCTCGCCCGGCGACCCGTGCGTGGGGTTCTGGTCGCCGAGCGAAGGCGGGCTATGGCGAAGCCCGTATCAGAAAAAGCACCTTTTTGGCTCAATTCGCCGAATCGTCTCCCGCATCCTGCAACATCGATAGATCGACCCCATCGACGTAACTTGCCAACGAACGGGCTCGTGCCGGGTTCTGCAGTTTCCGCACCGCCTTGCTTTCGATCTGCCGCACCCGTTCGCGCGTCACCGAGAAGATTTTTCCAACCTCTTCCAAGGTGTAGGCGTAACCATCCGCAAGCCCGTACCGGAGCTTCAGGATCTCCCTTTCGCGGTGGTTAAGCGTCTGCATCGCATGCTGGATCTGGACCTTCAGCGACTCCTGATTCGCCTCATAGAGAGGATCGTCATCACGGTAGTCCTCCAGGAATTCACCGAAGTAGCTATCGTCGTGCTCGCCGACCGGCTGATCGAGTGAAAGGGGCTGGCGAGCCATTTTGAGGATGGTTCGCGTGTCATCGATCGACATCTTGGCGCGCTGAGCCGTTTCTTCCAGCGAGGGTTCTCTGCCCAGCTCCTGCACCAGATCGCGCGTCACCTGCCGAACACGGCTCATCGTATCGATCATGTGGACTGGAACGCGGATCGTGCGACTCTGGTCGGCGATCGCTCGCGTGATCGCCTGTCGGATCCACCACGTGGCATAGGTTGAGAATTTGAAGCCCCTGACGTGCTCGAATTTGTCCACCGCCCGCATCAGTCCCGTATTTCCTTCCTGGATCAGATCGAGGAAGCTGAGCCCTCGATTGCGGTACTTTTTGGCGATCGAGACGACGAGGCGCAAATTGCCTGCGGAAAGATCGCGCTTGGCATGCTCAAACTGCTTTCGATACTCGATCACCTTCATCACCCGGCGGTGCAGGGTCTTTGGACTTTCAAAAGTGATCCTCATCAGATGATTCAGCTCGCCACGCATCTGACGGACTTGGTCGCTGGAACGCTTCCCCTGGGCTCGAGCGTGATCGATTCGCTCCTTCAGCAACTGCATCCGCTGGCTGATGGTCATCAGCTTGTCAAACAGCGGTTCGATCCGATTGGTGCGAAGATTCATCTCCTCCACCAGGCGGCATGCCTTGCTGCGGCGCCGCACCAGATCACGCCACGCCAGCTTCCGCTCCTTCTTGGGTTGGCGTCGATCAATCGCTCGCAGAAAATCCCGATGGTTTCGCACAAGCAGAGCGCGAAGTGTCTTGATGTTGGGACCAATCCGCCGCATCGTCGCCTTCTTCTCCGCGGCATTGGTGACGCTGACTTCGATCGTCCGGTCCAGACGCAACTTGCCGTCCCGAACTTGCTCCAGAAGCTTCGTCGCCCCCTGAAGAATGAAGTCGGTCGACAGCATCCAGTAGCGATATCGGAAACGAGCTCGATCGATCTTCTTGGCCGAATCGAGTTCCTGCTGGCGATTGAGCAGAGGGATTTGGCCCATCTGCATCAGATAGGTACGAACCGGATCATCCGTCCCTTCGAGTTCTTCCTCCTCAAAAATCGCTTCTTCTTCCTCTTCACACCAAAGCGACTCTTCGGCCGCTTCCTCTTCTTCTTCCTCTTCGTAGCGCACGGGGCGGCGGCGCCCCAGCGTGCCCTCTCGATTTTCCCCTTCCAGTTCCAGATCAAACGGCGTCTCTTCCAGATCCATGTCCATGGCACGGCCGTTGGTTATGCGTCGAGATGCCTTCATCAAAACGATCTTTCTGCGAAGGGTCTGGGGCGGGGAATCAACGAAAGACCGCCGTAGCGGCTTTCATTGCCATGCAAGAGGTTGCAGAAAATGTGCCGCTTGAGGAATTTGTGAGGCACAGGAAAGATTTCCAGCCGGACGAGATGCCCAAAGCGACCGACCGTGACGGTTGAATCGATTGGGGTGCCGCACCACTTCACGAAAGCATCGCGGGTTGGGCCAGCAGGCACCTTCCGGTGGTCGACTCCTTCACCCAGGTTGATCGATGCCTGTCGCCTTTTCGCGGCGCCGCGCCGCTGACGTGTTGCGCAAGAGCGACACTCACCGGCGACTTCCACCTGCGTCGGGCTCGATAGAGCAGCCCAGAAGCTCGTCAGTCGGTCAGAAGCTCGTCAGCCGGTCGGTGGCGACGGTGCGGGATACTTCCTTCGATTCCGCTCCATCTTCGACTCCAGGGCCGCAGCCAAATCGACCTCCAGAACCGTCGCCAGCGACAGCAGGTATGCCAGCACATCGGCCATTTCCTGAGCGATAGGGCTATCGAGGGCCTGCCCGCGAAGCGCCTGAGATTCTTCGGCACTCAACCACTGGAAATGCTCCATCAGCTCGGCGGTCTCAATCGCGATCGAGGAAGCGAGGTTTTTGGGGGTATGGAATCGCTCCCAATCACGTTCCCGAACGAACTGGGCCACTAGGTTGCGAAGCTGAAGAATCGTCGTCTCCCGTTCGTCCATTGCTTGTCCTTTCAATCGTTTCGCCCCATTCTGCGGCGGTGAGTCGTGAAACGCCATAGGCACTAGTGCGCGCCAATTGGATCCACCACAGCCCTGCTGGTGACGGCAACCCCAGCCACTTTCCCATTCTTGACAAATCGGGACAATAAAGGGCTGTACCCGAGTGCCAAAAGAAGATCGAAGCCCCCCGCTGGGTAGTTCCTGGGTTTGGGCCCAGTGCACCGGGATGAATTCAACGGATTTCCCTATCAAGGAGTCTCTCATGGCTGTTTTGGTTCAAAAGCCCGCTCCCGACTTCAAGGCCCAGGCGGTGATGCCGGATGGAACCTTCAAGGAATTGTCTTTGGGGCAGTACCGTGGCAAGTACGTCCTCCTCTTCTTCTATCCGCTCGATTTCACCTTCGTCTGCCCCACCGAAATCATCGCTTTCTCCGACCGGGAATCGGAATTCCAGGCGCTCCACACGCAGATCATCGGTGTCAGCGTCGACAGCCACTATTCGCACCTAGCGTGGCGGAACACGCCGCGAACCGAGGGTGGTATCGGCCATGTCACTTACCCGTTGGTGGCGGACCTCAGCAAGCAAATTGCGCGGGATTACGATTGCTTGGTGGGTGAGGCGGTGGCGCTGCGAGGTCTCTTCCTGATCGACAAGGATGGCGTCGTTCGTCATCAGGTGATCAACGATTTGCCTCTGGGGCGAAGTGTTGATGAAGCGCTCCGCATGGTTCAGGCGCTGCAGTACTTCGAAAAGAATGGCGAAGTCTGCCCAGCCGACTGGAAGCAGGGCAAAAACACGATCAAGCCGACCGTGTCAGGCAGCAAGGAATTCTTCAACAAAGAATACAAGTCCTAAGCACTGGGACTTAGCCCATCGATCGATATTCGGCGGCAACCGCCCCTTCGCCGGGAACCTGCTCTTCGCCTCTTCTTCGGAAGAGGCTTTTTTTTGGGCCACCTAGGATTTTTGTGGGTGTTGATCCAAGACAGTCGCAGCAACTTGTCACCCTCCCACAGGGAGCGTGAGATCCATCCCGATCTGGCCATTGAACCTTGTAACCGTCGTTCTTGCCCACAGAACTCCATCCCTCCTTCTGCCGTCGGCCACACGGATGCGACGCTCTCACGGAGGCACGGGGGACACGGAGAATGATGAGTCATCATTTTCTCTGGCCCGTGATAGCGGCTTGGGGTTCGGATGCGCCTTCGGTTAGCCGGACCGCGGGCGGCCGGGTTCTTCGCGGAGTTGTTGGTACTAGGTGGAAAGACCAGAAGAACCGGCGGCTAGCGCC
>JBJSWM010000401.1:0-1514 GCA_046085865.1 Pirellulaceae bacterium | reverse complement strand
GTCAGAAGGGGGAGCTGACGGCCGGCCTTTTTGTCCATTACACCAGCCGCAATCAGGGGGACCCACAGCTGCATGTCCATGCGGTGATTCCGAATCTCTCCTGGGATGGGCGATCGAAGTTCCGCCATCTCAACACGATCGAGCTTTACTCATGGACCAGAACCTTGGGTCCTATGTTCCGGATGCATCTGGCTCACCTTTTGAAGACAAAAATGCATCTGCAGCTGGATGCTCCTGCCAGCGGAAGTTCGACTAGTGGATTGAAGATACGCGGGGTTCCCGACAAACTCTGCCGGATCTGGTCGAGTCGCCGACGCGAGATCGAGGACCTCGTATCCGAACAGCAGAAAGCGGGAATGCAGGCGACAGCCAAAACTCGATCCTGGGCGAACCAGAAGACTAGGCAGGCGAAGGATCGACTGCCTAGCCTTCAGCAACTGCAGGAGCAATGGTTGCGAGTGGCTGACCAGTTGGGGTTCGACATTCGGCAACTCCCGACCGCTCGACCGGTCCTCCATCGCCGCCGCTTCGAAAAGCTCTTCCGCAGGGCGCTTCGGGATGCCATCCGGGGTGCCCATGAGGATCAGTCGCATTTTCCGGTACGACTGATCCTGCAAAAGGTCTTCGAGAAGATGGAACATACGGGGTTCCACCCGCGGTTGGTATTGGACCGAATCGATCAAGCGCTCTTGCAGCAGCAGGACCTGGTCCATCTGCAAGGGGAAGGAGTCAACCGGATTCTGACCACCCGGAAGATGTGGCAGATGGAGGAAAGGCTACTGGCCGACTGCGACGTTCTGCGCCAGCGGGCTGGTGCCAGGGCGCGGACCTCGAAGCTCGATCGTGTCCTGGCGGATCACTCCCACTTGAGTGGTGAGCAGGTTGAGGCGCTCAAGCACCTGACGCAGCAGAAAGGGGCGTTGCGACTGCTGCAGGGAGTGGCCGGGGCGGGGAAGAGCCGGACTCTGGATGCGGTGCGCGATGCGTTCGAGCGATCGGGGTACCGGGTTCTGGGCGGTGCCATTTCGGGAATTGCCAAGCAGAACTTGGCTGAGCAGGCGGGGATCGAGTCGCGAACGATCGCCAGTTACCTCTACCACATGGACAGGTCGGTGGGACGGAAGATCTGTGACCGGCTGATCCATGATTTGAAGCAGTTGGTGCGTGCGGCACGGGATCTCCCGACGACCCAGCACCGGCCCTTGAAGCTGACCAGGAAGACGGTGCTGATTCTGGATGAGGCAGGGATGAATGACACCCGCAGTTTTGGGGCGTTAGTTCGTCTGGTAAGGAAGGCGGGGGCGACTTTGATCCTGGTCGGTGATTCCAAGCAGTTGCAGCCAATTGGTCCGGGGGGAGTCTTTCCGTATCTGTTGGCTAAATACACCCATGCGTCGCTGAAGACCAACCGGCGACAACAGTCGTTGGAAGACCGGGAAGCGGTGGAGCGACTGCGCGAGGGGGAGAGCCGCAAGGCAATGGAGAGTTATCGCAGTCGGAACTTGCTGACGCTG
>JBJSWM010000400.1:0-10137 GCA_046085865.1 Pirellulaceae bacterium | reverse complement strand
CGTCAAGTCGCAAGTGCTGGTTGTGCGCGACGGCCTGCCAGTCGCACTGGACGGCGATCAGGTGGTGCCGGGGGATGTCTTGCGATTATCAGCCGGATCGACCATTCCTGCGGACTGTCGGCTTCTGGACGCGGAAGATCTATTCGTCAACGAATCCACATTGACCGGTGAGAGCTTCCCGGTAGAAAAGCATCCTGGCCGGACAGCGATCGATGCACCGATGGCCGAACGCACCAATATCCTTTTTCACGGATCGCATGTGGTCAGTGGCACCGCTTGCGCTGTCGCTGTCTGGACGGGATCCTCCACACAACTCGGCAGAATCAGTCAACGGCTTCGATTAGGTCCGTCCGAATCCGATTTCGATCGTGGTGTCCGACGCTTTGGGTTCTTCCTGATGGAGGTGAAGGGACTGCTGGTCCTGGGAATATTCCTGATCCACATGGCGTTGCACTATCCGCTCGTCGATTCGCTGCTCTTTGCCTTGGCACTGTCCGTCGGACTGACGCCACAGCTTTTACCGGCAATCATTGCCGTCAATCTGTCGCACGGAGCGAAACGTCTGGCCGCAAGCCAAGTCATCGTACGACGGCTTTCTTCGATCGAGAACTTTGGAAGTATCGATACTCTCTGCTGCGATAAGACGGGGACCTTGACGGAAGGCGTGGTGTTAGTCGACAACTGCGTCGATTTCGCAGGAAACCGATCGGAACAAGGACTCTGGCTTGCCGCTGCCAATGCGACGCTGGAGTCGGGATTCCGCAATCCCATCGACGAAGCATTGCGCAGGCATTTTCCCGGTCCCATCGGCTCCCTAGAGAAACTGGATGAGATTCCGTATGACTTCCACAGAAAAAGACTGAGCGTCCTTTTTCGGGCGGATGGCAACACCATGCTGGTGACCAAAGGTGCGCTATCCAACATCGTGGAGATCTGCACCCACGCGCAGGCAACAACAGGGGATTCCCTATCGATCTCTCTGGTGCGAGATGACATCGAAGAGCTTTTCGATCGGTTCGGCCGGGAGGGTTGCCGAGTCATTGCAGTTGCCTGCAAGGAGCTTCCGGGGCGTGATCGAGTGACTCATCAGGACGAGTCGGAGATGACGTTTGTCGGGTTGCTGATACTTCGTGACCCACTGCGCGCTGGCATGAGCGATACTTTGTGCCGACTTCGAGATATGGGGGTCCAAGCGAAGATCATCACGGGCGACAATCGAGTGGTAGCGGCCAGTATCGCGACACAGGCTGGCTTGCGTGGAGACGCAATTCTCACCGGATCGGACCTTCATTCTATGACCGATGAAGCATTGATGCAGAAGGCGCGGAATGCCGATGTCTTTGCTGAGATCGAGCCGAATCAGAAGGAACGAATCGTGCTGGCTTTGAAGCGGTCCGGTGAGGTGGTTGGCTACATGGGAGACGGCATCAACGATGCCACAGCTCTTCGCGCAGCGGATGTCGGAATCTCGGTCGACCATGCGGTGGATGTCGCCAAAGAAGCCGCCGATATCATTCTCATGAAACATGACCTCAATGTGTTGCTTGACGGGATCGCGGAAGGTCGAGCCACCTTTGCCAATACCCTCAAATACATTTACATGGCGACGAGCGCCAACTTTGGCAACATGTTCAGCATGGCTGGACTATCTCTTTTTCTCCCCTACCTGCCACTGCTACCCAAACAGATCCTTTTGACCAACCTACTGACCGATCTTCCCGAAATGGCAATCGCCAAGGACCACGTTGATCCGGAGCTTTTGCGCTGCCCTCAGCGATGGGACCTCAGTGCCATTCAACGCTTCATGATCGTCTTTGGACTCTTGAGTTCCCTTTTTGACTATGTGACCTTCTGGGTTCTCTTGGTCTGGTTTCAGGGGGACATGACGACATTTCGCACCGGATGGTTCATCGAATCGATTCTCTCCGCCTGCACCGTCGTTCTCATCTTGAGAAGCCGAAGACCGTTTTGGATGAGTCGACCAGCTTTCCCGCTGGTTGCCGCCACGGCGCTAGTCATCCTATGCGTGATGGTACTACCCTATACCCCGCTGGCAGGTCATTTCGGGTTCGCAAGCATCCGCATGCAGCCCCTCGTCGCTATGCTCCTGATCGTCATGCTTTATGCGATCGCAGCGGAACGACTGAAGCAGTGGTTTTTTCGAACAGAAAGAACTCCAGCTTCCCGTTGACCGCTCGGCCACAGCATCGATCGTCGCTAGCTCGCGATGACGTTTCTTCAAGAATGCGATCCAACCAGCCCCGCGATTCCTTCGGCTCAACAAGAAAGAGTCTTGATGAAATCAATCGCCCAGACACAGCACCACCAATCGAAAAACTGCCCTTGCCTACGCTGGAGGCGATAGGCTGCCTACGAGCGGTGCAGAAAAAAGTGGTACACTGCCAACGGGGCGTCGACTCGCGGATCCCTTCAGAGCCCCATCGGCTGGTGTGGACCAGGGGAATCCTAACAGTCTCATTCCGTCAGGCTCGGTCGGCTTGTTTCAGGAGTTCGCTACGCATGGACGCATCGACAGAAGATGGCTCCCCTCCCAAGCAGCGCACCAGCCTTTGGGTCGATCGATCGTTCTGGGGGATGTTCTGGACGCAGTTTTTGGGGGCATTCAACGACAATCTCTACAAGCAGATGGTGCTGCTTCTGGCCCTTCCGGTGGCGGTAGGTGCAGCGGGGCTCGAACAGAAGGAAAGCGATCTTCAGGGCTGGGCGACCTTCGTGTTTGCTCTCCCGTTTGTTCTCTTCAGCGGCTGGACCGGCTATCTTTCCGATCGCTTCAGCAAAACCCCCATCATCGTCGGTTCCAAGATCGCCGAAATCGTCATCATGCTGCTGGCCTGCGTCGCCTTTCTAGCTTACGGAAAACTGGGGATGGCCGGCACCTGGACCGTTCTTTTCCTGATGGCGATGCAGAGCACCTTCTTCGGGCCAGGCAAGTATGGCATCCTGCCCGAGCTGTTTGAGTCGAAGGACCTTCCGCGCGCCAATGGCCTGATGCTGATGGGGACCTTCCTTGCCGTCATCTTCGGTGTGGTCTTTGCCGGACAGCTTTTCGATTCCTTGGTGACTGAAGTGGATGGCAAGCGACAGATTGGAAAGCTGTGGATCGGCTCCCTGGTCTGCACGGGAATTGCAATCCTCGGAACGCTCACCAGCCTGCTGGTTCGAAAAGCCCCCGTGGCGCAACCGAATTTGAAATGGAGCTGGGATTCGGCTTGGCTGAGCCACTCGATGCGCGACTTGTTGCTGGCCGATCGCGGGCTGCTGATGGCGCTGATCGCCTCCTGCGTCTTCTGGATGGTCTCGGCCATGGCGATGCCGACGATCAATCGCCTAGGGACCGAAAGCCTGGGGCTCAACAAAGCACAAACCGGTATCCTGGTTGGGATGATTGCCATCGGGATCATGCTGGGCGGCCCACTAGGAGGATGGCTGTGCCGAAGATTCGCCAGCCGATCGATCGTCACCACCGGGCTCTGGGGAATCGTCGCCTGCCTGGCGCTGCTGTCGCTATGGAAGGCGGGCGGAGCCCCTCTCTGGTCGTCCGCCACCAACCATGGCATCCTGATCGCACTGGGGATCACCGCAGCCATCTACTCGATCCCGATCCAGGTCTACATGCAGGATCGCCCTCCCATGGCACTCAAGGGCCGAATGGTGGCGACGATGAATCAGGCCAATTTCCTAGGGATGCTGCTGGCAGGCCCACTTTACCAACTCTTCGAATCGATCTCTCAGGCGATGCAATGGCCAATCCAAAGCGTCTTTGGGATGATCGGACTGCTGGTGCTGCCCCTGGCACTCTTCTATCGACTGGATGAGCGTCCGGCCCCAAGCCAGTGATCCACTTCGATCGAGTCGTGATTCGCGCCAGACGACAAACTCATCGACCCCACCTGGCTCGCACTTCCGCTAGAGGATAATCGAGCAGATCGGGACGATCCTCGAGGTTGAAGATTTCCCAAAGTCGCTGGTAGCCTGCGGTCACCAGAGCGGAGCGCTGAGCGAAGAAGCTGGGGTCCAGCTCGCTGCGCCCACCCGGTCCCAGATGCTCAACCGGCGGTTGAAACCTGGAGTCGTCGATAAACTGCGAGAGCGCCGAATTGCATCGCAGATGGCATTCGGGAGTGGTGTGCAGCGTTTCAGGATCGATCCATCCTAAGACCAACATCAAGTAAAGACTGCTCTCGAAGATCTCCTCCACTTCCTCGCGACAGACTTGGCAGAGATACCCTTCATCGCATCGGGCCATCGAAGTTCTTTCCAATTGGTTGATGCTGGATGGATGACGGTTACCGCCTAGCCCAAGCCGGTAGTAGGTCGGGTGTGTGAGCCGGTCGTCGAAGGAAGGTTATTATGGCGCCAGAGAAGCCAGGGCGACACACCCGTTTCATCACGGAAGCGACTCGACCGCGAACACACCGGAACCCAACGCCTGCGGAAGAGGGTGTTTGTCGAGCACGAGCACGAGTAAAAGTTAGAGAAGTTGGGCAAAGACCGGAATGTCGCTTGTTGCGGGTCAAGCCGGCAAGCGGGAGCGACAGAAGTTTGGTGGAGGGGAACCTTGTTGACCGAGAGTGGTCGGCGTCACGAGAGTCCCAGGACATCGTTCATTGAATAGAGACCCGCTGGCTTGCCGACCAGGTACTTGGCGGCTGCCAGGGCGCCGGCGGCGTAGCAGTCGCGATTGCTTGCTGCCACGCGCAGTTCGATCAACTCTCCAAGCATGCCGAAAAGAATGGTGTGCTGGCCGGGGTCATCGCCGGCCCGCACAGCATGGTAACCGATCGCATTCTCTGGGCGCGCACCCACCTGCCCCACCCGACCATGTTCAGCTCGATCCAGCCCCAGTTCATTGGCGATCAGTTTACCGAACTGAAGCGCAGTGCCGCTGGGGCTATCTTCCTTGTACCGATGATGCCGCTCGATGATCTCCACATCAACACCTCCGGGGACGCCGCGGAGAGCGCGAGCCGCCTGCTTGGCCAGATTCATCGTCAGATTGACCGCCAGGCTCATGTTGGGAGCGTGGCAGACGGCAATTTCTTTGGATGCCTTTTGAATCGCTGCCAGCGTTCCAGGTTCCAGGCCGGTGGTGGCGACGACGATCGGGATCCGATGCACCAAGGCATTTTGGACTGCTGAGTCGCAGGCATGGGGGGTGGAAAAGTCGATAACCACATCCAGTCCCTGTGGCCATTGGCTTGCCAACTGGACTCCGATGGGATCGATCCCAGCCAGGGAGCCGGCATCTTGGCCGATCCATGGCGCTTCAGGCCGGTCGATCGCTGCGGCGATATTCAGCATCGCGTCTTTGGCCCCTAAAGCCACCAGACGTCGCCCCATCCTCCCTGCAGCTCCGTGAATTGCCAGTGCGATCGGTTGCGCCATGCTTTCAGCTCTCCCTTTGCATCCGTTGGGTATGACTTAGGTATACAGTTTCAAAGTTCGAATGATCGAATCGAGATCGTTGGGGACGGCGATCGAGCGATTGGCGAAGGAGGCGCGCGAGACGCCACGGCTGCCTAGCACCTCGTTGAATTTCTGCTGGTCGGTGGTGTGGTAGGCAACCGTTGCGGTTGGGTCTTTCAGTTGATGGCCCGTCAGGATACAGACGACGCGGTCGGACGGGGCGATGATCCCTTCCTGACGCAGCAACCTAGCACCCGCAACGCTCGCCGCGCTGGCTGGCTCACACCCAATCCCGCCAGCACCGACTTTCGCTTTGGCATCGAGGATCTCCTGATCGCTGACGCGGCGGACCACGCCGTCGCACGCCTCCAAGGCGCGAAGGCACTTGGCGAGATTGACTGGTCGATGGATTTCGATGGCGCTGGCGATCGTATCAGCCTTCGCTCCCTTCGCATCCAGCTCGTCGTAGTAATGGCAGGCGATCTCCAGCGATGGAGCCCCTCCATTCCACTTCAGCCCCCGATGCTCCACCAGTTCAAAGAGCGTATCGGCTCCCGAGGCATTGATCACCGCCAAACGCGGCATTCGGTCGATCAGCCCCAACTGCTTGAGTTCCAGAAAAGCCTTTCCGAACGAACTGCTGTTCCCCAGATTGCCGCCCGGAACGACGATCCAGTCAGGAATTTCCCACCTCAGCGCTTCCAGGACGCGGAACATGATGGTCTTCTGACCTTCCAGGCGGAAGGGATTGACGCTGTTGACCAGATAGATCCCCAGCTCCTTGGCCACCTCCTGGACCCGACCCATCGCGTCGTCGAAATCCCCAGCGATCTGGATGGTGAGCGCCCCGTATTCCAGCGCCTGGGACAGCTTGCCGTAGGAGATCTTCCCGCTGCCGATGAAGATGATGGCGCGCATCCGCTGCGTCACCGAACTGTACATGGCCAGCGAGGCGCTGGTATTTCCAGTCGATGCGCAAGCAGCCCGCTTGGCCCCCACCAGGTTGGCGTGCGTGAACGCCGCGCACATGCCGTTGTCCTTGAAAGAACCCGAAGGATTCATCCCCTCGTACTGCAAGTAACAACATCCCGGATCGACTCCGATATAGGGAGCCACCGTGTCGGCTCGCTGTAGCAAGGTCTGCCCCTCGCCAGCTGTCACCACCATTTCGGGCGGAGCGAATGACAGCAATTCATAAAATCTCCAGACGCCGCTGAATCTTAATGGGTCCCATCGACGCGTCCAGTGCGCCTCCAGCTCCTGTAGCGATCGCGGCACCGGGAGGCGGTTCCAGTCGTAGCAGATATCCAGGAGAGCCCCGCAGTTCGGGCACTTGGTGAGCACCTGAATTACATCGTAAGTCGCTGCGCAGCAGGGGTTTAGGCATTTCTGGAAGACGGCGTCAGAGGGATGGCCGGCGGAGCTGTTTCCTAGGCGGTCACTGGTCATAACGGTCGCTTGCAAAAATCTCAAGGGTGGGGCCGATCGGTCCATTGTACGCCGGTTGCTGGGTCTGTCTGCAACCCAAGGCCTTTGCAGACCGCCTGCATGTGCATTGACCCTTTCGGAGGATGCCCCTACATTTCTTTTCCGAGATAGCTTCGGATGGCAGACTTTCGGTCGGCCGTCAAGGGGTTTCTCGCCTTCCAGCCAAACTCTCTGTTCGTTTTATCGTTATCCGCAGCGGACTGGTAACGGTCGTTCCAAAGAGCGGTGGGAAGGTGCTAAGCAAAGCCAAGAAGGCTATGAAGGTTTGATTGCGGTGGAGCGGGTTGGGATGCGTTGACCTGCTCCTTCGCTGAGTGCAAGCCTCAGCGACCGCATCATGGAGGAGGAAGACCGAGCCCGATCCAAACTCAATTCACCTCTCGGAATTGCTCATGGATCCCGCTGGCCTTCGCGGGTCGGCCAATCGAAGTGACATCCGTGTGCCTTGAATCCGAGATATCCACGCTTTCATGTGAGGTTCCATCAGTGGCCAATAGCAAGAAAAAGCAGCCGGGCATGACCAAAGAGGATCTCGCCAAATTCCGCAAACTTCTGATTGAACTCAAAGCCCGCTTGACGGGCGACGTGACGATGATGGCGATGGAGGCGCTCAACAGCAGCAGCAGCTCGGGCGCTCCAACCCACATGGCCGATCTGGGTACGGATGCGTACGAGCAGGAATTTACGCTCAATCTGATGGCCAACGAAGGGGATCGGCTCGAACAAGTTCAGGCTGCTCTTGAACGAATCGCCGACGGTTCCTATGGTACCTGCCTGGATTGCGAAGGACGCATTCCCAAGGCAAGGCTCGAGGTGATTCCGGAAACACCCTACTGTGTCAAATGCGCCAGTCAGCCGCGACCAAGAGAGTAGTCGTTCGATCGATCGAAGTGATTCCTTGAGCCGACCGCAAGCCGGACAGATCCCCACCGGTCGTCTGGCGGCCTACGCCGGTTTGGCGGTGGTGGGAGCGGCCATTGACCTGTTCAGTAAGCAGGTGGTTTTTCAGTCGATGGGGCTTCCCGGACAGCGCCACCCTTGGTGGTTGTGGGAACCCTATATCGGAATCGAGACCGCCGTGAATATCGGTGCCCTGTTCGGAATGGGGGCAGGCTTTGGACTCTTCTTTGCTACTTTCTCACTGGTAGCCCTGGTGGCCATCCTGCTCTGGTTGGTTCGCTATCAGGGACTCGAGTCCTGGTGGACCACAATCGCCCTAGGGCTGATCACCGGAGGCATTCTTGGAAATCTCTACGATCGTCTTGGGCTTTGGTACGAACCTGGCATGCCGCTCGCATGGAAGTCCGCAGTGAGAGACTGGATTCTATTTCGGTACGGACAATTCACTTGGCCGAACTTCAACATCGCCGACAGCCTGCTGGTAGTCGGCACGGGAATGCTGCTTTGGGCAGGTTTCCGAGAACGGGAAGCAATGCCTTCTTCTAAACCGTGACCCGGCAGCTTCCCTGCTCCTAGCCGTCGTGTTCGTAGGGGTTGTTCAACGACGAGCCGCGCAGGACCTGTAGGGTGTGTGAGCCGGGGCAGGCGCGCTGGACGATGGTGTGGTAAAAAACGGCCCCGCGAACACACCAGGGGTTGGTATCGAAATTGAGGCTTTGGTTCTGGTGTGTTCCGCGGCGGGTGAATTGCGCGCGGCGCTAATGACGTTCACGCCGCGTCACACACCCTACCAAGAAGGCCACAGAACCCGTATGCCCATTCACGCCGCGTCACACTCCCTACAACAACTCTCCTCTTAGATCAACCTTCGCTAGGGCGCGTCCTCCGCTTGGCTCTCCGGCGTGACTTCGGGCACCTGCCCCTCCCGCACTGCTTCGATCGGCATCGCCAGAAGCTTTCGCAACTTCGCGCGACACTTCGGATCATGCCCCTGAAGAATCAAGGTTCCCGGCTCCAGTCGCAGACCAGAGCGAGGGTTCTCGTGCGGTTTGCGGTCGTCTTGCCACTGGGTCACCTGAACTCCTTCGACCCAGGTGGCAAATCGATCGCCATCCGCAACCAGGGTCAGATGGGTCCACTGCCCTGTCTCGGACAATGCCGCACGAGCTTCTTGGCGTCGGAAGATAGCACCCATGCCACCATCGAGAGGGTGGAGCCGGTCGGGGTCAAAGCCGGTGTGGAGTTGCATTTCATAGCCGTTCATCACATCGCCGGGAATGCTTCGAAAGAAGATACCGGAGTTCGTTTCGTCATCCTCCGTCAACACCTCGGCCTGCAGGCAAAAGTCCCCAAAAGGCTGCAGCAACTCCAGCTGCCCCTTGCCTCCCACGATCGAAAGCTCCCCCGACTCCTCCAATCGAAAATCGGCATCTCCCTTGTGCTCCTGACTCCACCCGCTCCACTGAGCGTCGGGCATCAGTTTTTGGAGCAGCAGTGGGCGGATCCGAAGATTTCGAAACGCGACTGGTCCTTCGCGAAACTGCAGTCCAATTCGACCTGTGGTGCGGTCTTCTACCTGCGTATCGACCACCGAACGTCCATCGAACCAGACCTGCATATGCGGGCCATCGGCCAGGACGTGCAGCGTGTGCCACTGGTCCGATGGATTCTCTCCCAGCGCTTCCGGCTCCACCCGCACTCGCTCTACCAAAGACCCTGTCGGAAAAGGATTGTCGGAAGGCGCGATGTTCAGTTCGATGCAATCGGTTGCAGGCGACGTCGGCAGCGATTCGGTCCGCAAGAAAACCCCGCTGTTGGTTCGCTCCGTCGCGCGGAATTCCACCATCAACTCATAATCGCTCCATCGCACCTGCGACATCAGGAACCCCGGCTCGCCATCGTCAGCCACCAACGCCCCATCCTCGACGCGCCAGTTGGCCTTCCCATCGCTCTGCCATCCAAAGAGCGATTGACCATCGAACAGGCGAATCCACCCCTGTTCCAGCTCCTCTACGGGAAGACGCATCTCCAGCAGCCCCTGCCAATCGACCGCAGAAGCTGGAGATTCTTTGGCCTCCGACCCCGTCGCTGCGGCGTCGATCTTCGTAGAGGACCGTCGAGCCGCTTCCGCAGAACTTCCCTCCACGCTCCCTGGCTCGGCCGACCTCCCTGCCACCGGTTCCTCCGCAGACTTTCCATCGGCACCGACCGATGGGGCCGAGCCGGTACTGGCCAACACACCAAATCATACAAGTTTGATCACACATATAAGACGCTCGTACATGTGACTTTGCTTGTTTTATTTGACTTAAAACAGTAGTA
>JBJSWM010000399.1:0-6607 GCA_046085865.1 Pirellulaceae bacterium | reverse complement strand
GAACTTCGTGGACACGACAACCAGTCTCCCCTCGACCATCTCGGATCATCCCGAAAGAATCGGTTCATCGGGTCATTTCGTTGGTCATTGCTTTTGATTTCTCGTTCTCAGTCCGCCGCGCTGGACGGTTCTGGTCTCGATGCTCCAGTTTCCCAGGGCTTCTTTTCGAGTAACAGCACCATTTCATTGAGAACGCGTACGATCAAAACCAGTAGCTGATGGACCTAAGCCACAATCATTCCCTGAAGAGCCAAAAAAATATCGGTCATCAGCTTCCATCCCCCACCGATTCAACAGCCCCTCGAAATCGCCAGCCCCTCCCTTTTCCCAGGTCCCTGAGGAACTTTTTTGGGGCGGTAATCCAAGAACGCAAATGGAGCGGACTTGTGGGGTCCCCGACCAACCAAGGGACATGTCTGCCTCCCGATGGCCCTAATGACCGGGTATGGGAGTCGGTTGGTTTCACGCCAAGACGCAAAGCGTTCATCAACAGGAGACGGCCTATTCCCTGCGCGATTCGGCCTGCCGATTCCATTGGCGGCTCAAGGTCACCACCCACAGAAAATGTCGGCTGGAATCCAAGCCGAAGTCGCTAATGGGTCTGCGCTCTCCATGGCTTCGTGCCTTCGCGCGAGCCAAGAAGTCAGTTGCAAGATATCGCAGAAGAACCAGGCGGCCCCCGCTCTTCCGCACAAAGATTGGGCCGCAACTCGCGCTGGGCAGGGTTGGGTAGCCAGGATTGGCCATCAACTCATGAACGTACCGGATCGACTTAAAAAAACCGGCCCCCGCTACTTCATCCAAGCAACGGGAGCCGGCCATTCGGTGGGCTCATCGAGCGACCTTAGGGCGTTAGCCAAGCTTCTTCTGGAGTTTCGATCCGTTGCCAGCCTGTCCAAACTGCACCATCCGCTCGACGCAGACTTTCTTCATTGCTTCCCTCGCTGGCTTCAGGAAATCACGTGGGTCAAACTTATCCGGGCTTTCAAACATCACCTTTCGGATCGCCCCAGTAATCGCCAGCCTGCAATCGGTATCGACGTTGATCTTGCGAACGCCACTCTTGATCCCGCGCTGAATCTCCTCCACTGGGACGCCCCAAGTCTGCTTGATCTTGCCACCGTACTGATTGATGATGTCCTGCAGCGCCTGCGGCACCGAGCTGCTACCGTGCATGACCAAATGGGTGTTGGGGATCTTTCGATGGATCGCTTCGATGCGTTCCATCGCCAGCACTTCGCCATCCGGCTTGCGAGTGAACTTGTAGGCGCCGTGACTGGTCCCGATCGCCACCGCCAGTGCATCAACTCCCGTTGCAGCGACGAACCTAGCCGCTTCGTCCGGGTCGGTCAGCAACTGATCATGGCTCAGCTTCCCCTCGGCTCCATGCCCATCTTCCGCCTCTCCCTCTCCCGACTCCAAAGACCCAAGGCATCCCAGTTCGCCTTCGACAGAGACGCCGCGGCGATGAGCCAGTTCCACCACCTCGCGCGTGATCTTAACGTTGTAGTCGTAATTGGCCGGAGTCTTGCCGTCCTCCATCAACGATCCATCCATCATCACGGAGGTGAATCCGTTATCAATGGCACTCTTGCAAGTGGCGACGGAGTTTCCATGGTCCTGGTGCATGACCGTCGGAATCTCTGGATACAATTCTGCCGCGGCCAGCATCAGATGACGTAGATAAGCATCCTGAGAATACGACCTGGCACCTCGCGAAGCCTGGATGATCACAGGGGAATCGGTTTCTTTCGCCGCTTCCATGATCGCCTGGATCTGCTCCATGTTGTTCACGTTGAACGCAGCGACCCCATACCCATGTTCGGCTGCATGATCCAATACAGTTCTCAGCGGCACCAGTGCCATCTTTGGAAGCCTCCCAGGCCAACAGGAAATTTTTTCGAATCCGATGATTCAGTCCCCAAACTCGCAGCCTCTCGCGAAGCCGTGCGCTGGTGCGACAGAAACTGGAAAAAGTATCGGAATTTCGCTGGCTTACCACAATCCCAGGTCTCGAAAGCCACCGTGGCGCGAAGAGGGAAGAGGCGGGCCAAGGGAAACTTCAGCCCCGAAAGATCGGCCTAAAGGCAAGCTCACGCCCCTTGCAGCAGAGTCCCTAAAGTGGATTTTCCGCCGCCCTGCTGGCGGCTTCCGTCAACTCGGGCGCGAATCGTTCATCCAACTGCGTATGCGCAAGCCTTATCAGCAAGAGAACCCGCTCTCTGGTTTTGGCTGCCGTCTCGGTCCAGAAAAAGGGATCACCAACTCCCATCCGTGCGGGAGTCCCTGTGATCATCAAGACCTGCCGCTGCACTAATACCGCCTCGATCGCCAAATCCTCCCACGAATCCCGCCCTCGTTGATAATCGCGGCGCAGCGCTGCATCCCGCACGATGAAGGTCGACTGAAATGGTCCGTATTGCACTTCGGGAGTCAGCCGAAGGCGACACGATCCATCTCCCTTTGGGTAGGTACGTATCTGAAAACAAAGTGCCGCATCGGTATATGTCTTGCCAACTACCCGGCCGTCGATCGTCCGCAAAATAGAGATTGGTTCCGAGCGAGTCGGGCGAACCGTTAACTCCTTGGCTCGGCCCGCTCGGCACTGTAGCTTCTGCACGAAAGACGGGACGTCGGCTGCCATCCCCGTCTGCTCCATCAGATCGTCCCGCACCCGCTGCGCCGCTTCGTCTGCCCAACGGGCAATATCCGCAGGCAACTCGCTATGAACCACCGCAGCACGGATCCCATTGGCATCCAACCTCCTGCGCGATCCGATCTCGATCGACTGCTCGTTCACCTCCCGCCAAATCCCCTGCAGTCGCTCCTCAGCCGAAGCATCCAGACGCAGAAAGACGACGTCCAAAGAAACGGCATCCGGGGCCATCTTGGGAGGGGGCAAACCCTTGACAGGGGCCTTCACATGATGAGTGCGAGCTGACCAAGTCCCGCAACCCACCGCAGCGCAACTCCATGAAACCACCCCCGCCAACCAGCCTCTTCGGCTGACTGGGCGATGAGCCAATGTTTCCGGATCGGAACAAGCGGTCACAGGGGGGAGTCCCAGGCGGATTTCAAAGCGGACCTCTTCCAGGCCGGGGACCATAGAAAAACATCGATCAGCAAGCAATACGAAAGCAGGTAGCTGGACAGCAACGACAACATGCCCAGTGCTAGCTCTCGATCCTTCAATCGAGCAAAGCAACTGCCTGCTTCATTTTTTCGATCCCCGTCTTGGCGACCAGACGAGGATCCTGAGCCCAATAGCTGCGATTGAACAGCTCCAGCGACAAAGCACCGCCGAAACCGTTGGCGCGCATCGTCCCCAGAATCTCCTTCAGCGGCGCCACCCCATCGGTCGGATAGACGCGATCCGCATCCTGAATTTGGGGCCGCGCTGGAGAGCCGGGGTAGTCATTCATATGGAACACATGCACCCGTGATCCACTCAGCAATCCCAGTTCAGCGAAATTGGATCCACCCTTATAAAGGTGGTAGACATCAGGCAGGATGCAAGCGTCGGGATGTCCCGATGCAGCGCAGATGTAAAGCACTTCACAAAGACGGGAAAGGTTCTCGGAAAAGCCCCATACCTCCAACATCGGCAAACAATGTTGCTCGCGTCCCAAATCCAGCAACGCTGCATATCGCTCGGCCGCTGCATCCAGGTTCAATTTACCACCTTGAGTCGCACCGGCAGGCGGCGCAGCGATCCGGGTTCCCCCAAGCTGTTGCACCAAGTCCATTTCACGCGCCGCCTGCTCAAGTCCCTTGGTGCGCGTGGCTACATCATCGACGATCCAAGGAGCGAAGGCGATCGCGCTTTCCAGCTTCAAACCACCGTCGGCAAGCCGCTTTCGGAGATCGGCAGCTTTGCCACCCGACTGGAGATAACGATCGACATCTCTCAACCAGATTTCTATCCCCTCGTACCCCGCCTCGGCTGCAATCTGAATCTGCTCCGTAATGTCGATTTTTTCACCTTGGATGGTGCTGGTATTCAAGCAGTATCGCACGTCAAAAGTCTCCTCAAGGTTCGGTTCAGCAACAGTGGCTGATTCCAGGTTCGGGGAAATGGAGGCAAGGACTGGAGAAGTAGCGACCAGCGCCATCCATTGCCGGCGCGTCGGTGGATGGCGGTCGCGACCAGATGACTGGCCATCTAGCTCAGGAGAAGACATAAACAGGAGTCCTTCAGGGCAAAACGATGGAGAAACGGGGATGATCAAGGAGCACTCAAATCGATACAGATCAGTTGCTGATCGTTGCGCACATACATCTTGCGATTGGCAAATGCTGGCGCGCACCAGACCACCTGCCGACCAAATGCATTGTTTGTCGGCTCCATCACCTTGGCTCGATCCAAAACCTCCAACCCTTCTGTCGACACCTTGGCGATCACGATTTCCCCCTGCTCGGTAAAAATAAAACATCGATCTCGATGGCGCACCAAGAACGCTGTCTCCGATCCCTCCGATCGCTTCCCTAGCAACTCAGGGGTCTGCCAGAGCCTCTTTCCCGATGGGACTTCAAACGCCATCAAGTCGCCTCCCTGATCCATCCCGATCACCACATTCCCCTGCACGAATGGCTGCACGTTGACTGGCGAAAGAAATTTTTTCGCTACATCGCGACTGACCACGGTCGCTTCAGGCTTGTTCGGATTCAATTGCAGCAGAAGATTGTGGTTGGAATAACCTCCGACAAACAAATAGTCACCCACCAGCAGCGGAGACATGATGATCGACCCGTTGGTCGCCTCATAGCTCTGGGTCCAATACACCGCCCCCGTCTCCGAGTTGACCGAATGGACCGCCTGTGGATTGGCCAGAATCAACTGCCTGACTCCACCATGCTCGATCCATGTTGGCGGCGAATATCCTGGCTCGGTCGCCGTCCCCTGACGCCAGATCTCCTGACCTGTCATCTTGTCGAACGCCACCGTCTGCGTACCTTCTCCTCCCACCACACAGATCAGGCGGGGACCGTCGATCAACGGATGAGCTGCATAGCCCCAAAGAGGCGTCTTGGTCTTATACACCTCGGGGAGATTCTTTCGCCATCGCTCGGTGCCATCGGCAAGATTCAGGCACAGCAGCAATCCTTCCGCTCCCAGCGTGTACACACGATCCTCCTCGATCAACGGCGTGCAGCGAGGTCCTGCCGGATAGGAAATCGTGTAATCGACTCGATCGCTGTGCGTCCAAACCACCTTCCCCGTGGTGACATCCACCCCATGAACCCGCTCAGTCCCCGGAAAGCTGGCGCGATTGAAGTTATCCACCTTGACGTTGTCTTCCGCCACAAAATCGGTCACCACCAACCACGAACCCGCGACGGCAGGACCCGCATAGCCGCCGCCGATCGCTGTTTGAAAGCAGATTTTTGGACCTCCCTCAGGAAACTTCTCCAGCACGCGTTCTTCGCGCCAAATATTGTCCCGCTGCTTCCCCATCCACTGTGGCCAATCTTCAGCCACCGTGCGGCTTGAATTCCCAACCATCACCAGCACCACGGCCAGCAAGCAACTCATACTGACGGCTCGTCTCATCTTCTTCCTCCAAAGGCGATGGGCCGAATTCGGATTGTGATCCCGATCGGCCATTGGTTTGTCTGCTGTTCTGTACCCCGATCACCATCAAGCAACCGGTATCCCAAGGGCTCGCATCAACATTTGCATGTCTGCCCAAGTATGCTTTTTCATCTCTGGATTGCGCAGCAAGTAGGCTGGATGATAGGTCACAACCACCTGGGCACCTCGATAGGAATGGAATTTGCCTCGCAGCTGTCCGATCGATGCCTGCGTCTGCAATAGCGACTTGGCCGCCACTGCCCCCAGACAGACGACAAACTCCGGTCGCAATAACTCCATCTGCCGCTCAAAGTACCCTCGACAATTGGCGACTTCCGCCTCCTCCGGTGTCCGGTTTCCTGGAGGCCTGCATTTGAGTGTGTTCATGATGAAAAGATCCTCCCTCTGAAGCTTGCTGGCCAAGATGATCTTATCGAGCAATTGACCGGCAGCACCGACGAAAGGTCTCCCCGTGCGATCCTCATCGGCACCGGGAGCTTCCCCGAAGAGAACCACGCGCGGCGATCGATTCCCCTCGCCGAAAACGGTCTGCTGGCGCGTCTTGGCGAGGGCCGGACAGCGCTGGCACGCCGCCACCTCCGACTCCAGTTGCCCCCACTCACGACGCATCTCTTCGGCTGACAAGACAGGCAAGTCACTCCAGGACCCCTGCTGTTCCCTACGACCTTCGATCTCCAAAGCATTCGGTCGATTTCCAACCGCCGATGGTGGATCCTGATCGATCGGCACGATCAAACGATGGCCCCCCGCCGACGGCGCCTCGTGGCTCTCCACCGTTCCACCACTTCTTTCCATCCTCAAGGAGCCGGAGATGGGTGGCGGATCCAGCTTGGGCAACCAGCGCAGCCCGGAACGCCTCCAGTGGCTTCCCCACTGCCGCATCGCCTCCCTGAGATCATCCGTACCCATCGACCGCTCCTCCACTTCGCGAATCACCCCCCTTACCCCCAATCACCCCCGGCCCAAACCCCATGTTGCCAAATCGGAACGCTGCGCCACGATGCCCAGCAACGT
>JBJSWM010000398.1:0-4345 GCA_046085865.1 Pirellulaceae bacterium | reverse complement strand
GTGGCCGCAATAGCCGACGTCGCCAAAGCCAGCGGTCACGTGGACGAAAAGGCCAAGCCGCCCGACCGACGACCTCCCCTCGACCATCGGAACCAAGTTGTGCGTCTCCGTCCGCTCCACCGTCCGCCCCAGATAAAGCTGATTGGGGCTGAGAATCATCCCCTCTGGCGGTATCGTCAGCCGTCGATAGCGGTTGGGAAGCTTGGCATCTAGAACAATTTCTTCGTACACCAACAGCTCGTCATGCAGTGTCAAGTTATAGCTGTTGGGATTCAGCTGATCTTCCGAAAAGGGATCGATCACAATGTCTCCGCCGAGACGAGAACGAATCTCCGAGCCGGTGAGAATCATGCCGCAACTCCTCGATTTTTCTGCCCATTCGCTCGACGCCGACTGCAATCCTACAAACCAACCCGATGGTTCGCGCGCATCGATGTGAGCCTACCACCGGGCTATCGCACCAACCAGCGGGAAAGGCCTTTTTTTTCGGTCGACCGCAGCGCCGCATCCAGCCCCCAACTCAAAAAGTCACCGCCTCCCGGCCACCTCTCTCCCGTCATCGATCGTTTCGACCGCTTGACGGCTCGCCACCCTACATCGACAGGTTTCCGTCCTGCGATGCCAGATTGCCTCCTCCCAGTTGGGTCGCCCCTCCGGGCTTCCCCTGGCGTGCCGGACGGAGATCATCCTGTCGAAATCAAAGGGAGAAGGATCGTGGCGATGAAACATCAATGGACCAGCTTGTGGCCCGAGGATTTCTCCGGGGAGGTTGCCATTTTCCCTTTGCCAGACGTGGTGCTCTTTCCCGGCACGGTACTTCCGTTGCATCTGTTTGAACCGCGGTACTGCCAGATGCTCCAAGACTCCCTCGGCGAAAATCGACTCATCGCCATGGGGACCCTGCAAGCCGGATGGGAAAGTCATCACGGCAAGCCACCCGTCGCGTCCGTGGCGGGCATCGGCCAAGTCATCGCACACGATCCGTTGCCCGATGGCCGCCACCACATCCTGCTTCATGGGATGCAGAGGTGCCACATCGTTGAGGAGCTCCCGCAAAACCGCCCCTACCGAATGGTCCGTGTCCAACTGATTGCCTCCAAACATCCGTCGGATCGCTACCTGGAGGAGCCGTTGAGGGCCAAACTGCTGAAGCAGCTTCACGCAATGCTCGATTCCCAGGCAGGCCGCCAACTACCTGCCCCTCTGGAACAACTCCCGCTGGACGCTCTTTCCGATTGGATCGCTCAAAGCTTCGATTTCCCCATGGACCAAAAGCTACGGTGGCTTGCTACTGGCCATGTCTTTCACCGAGCCGACCTGATCTCTCAATATCTTGTCGAACTTGGTTTTCAAGGCGACCTGGACACCCAGCAGCTGGCGTCCGGGCGCCGCCGTCGGTTCGATACTTTTTCGCTCAATTAAGCCCGTCGATGCCAACTCGACATCCCTGGTCTTGGGCCGGACACAGCCGCGATCGAGCACCCTACTTGTGCCTCGATCCTCAAGCCCAAATCATGGGGCCCCCTGAAGCCATTGGCCCTCCACGCCGCTTCCTTCAGCCATGTTCCGGCGGGCCCCATGCGAGGTTCCTTTGCTGCCCGCGAAGGAACGTCATCAGGATGGAAGCACCGCATCTCTCGACTCGCTGACACGCCACCCCAGGTCCTACAGAAACCGCCCCACACGGCTTGCCATTTCCCCACGCGAAAGATCCGGCACTAGACGCCTGGCTATGATCTTTGCGGTGCGGCGAACAGGTTGGCCGTGGCATTTCAACTGGTATCCCGAGCGAAAGACATCTACTATGATTCGAGCATCTGAGTCGGCGAACACTGACGCACCTTCCTCCAACTCCCCACGCCGAGCCCCCATGACAAAACCTGTCGATCACGAACGAATTGAGAAGGCCGTGCGGGAGATACTCATCGCCGTCGGTGAAGACCCGGACCGAGAGGGCCTGCTAGAGACACCGGCTCGTGTTGCGAGAATGTACGCCGAGGTTTTTTCCGGCCTCCGAAAAGACCCTGCCATCCATCTCAAGCGGGTCTTCACGGAAAAATACGACGAGGTGGTGCTAGTCCGTGACATCGAGTTCTGCTCGATGTGCGAACATCATCTGCTGCCGTTCACTGGCAAGGCACACATCGCTTATTTGCCAAACGGGCAAGTCGTCGGACTTAGCAAGCTTGGACGACTGGTCGAAGAAGTCGCTCGCCGCCCCCAAGTTCAGGAACGCATGACCGAAACCATCGCCGACATGTTGGAAGAGCATCTTTCAGCACGCGGGGTCGCGGTGGTTCTGGAAGCGACTCACACTTGCATGACCATGCGAGGCGTCCGCAAGCCAGGAAGTCTCTGCATGACCAGCGCCATGCGAGGTGTGTTCCGAGAGAATCTTTCCAGCCGCGCTGAGGTGATTGGATTGATTCAAGGCAACCGCAGTTAAGCGTTGGCGCAAGGTCGTTCGATCGACACCAACAGACGATGCCCTGTCCTTGCTCCCATGAGTTAGGGCAGGGCATTTTTTTTCGTCATGAATGAACGTAGGATGCCTAAGACAACAAGGACACCTCGCCGCTCACTGTTCCACGCAGTAGAGGTGCTTGCTGGAGCGGATGAAAAGCTGGCCATCAGAGATCGCTGGCGTCGCGCTGAAGTCTTCCGCATCATCGGTCAACCGGTTGACTGCCAAGGATTCAAACGCACTGGAGACTCGCAGCACATGAATGTCGCCAGAGCGAGTGACGAAATAGATCTTCCCATCTGCTGCGACCGGTGAAGCATAGTCTTGACCTCCCATCGGCCCGCCGCCACGGCGCCCGCCTCGATCTCCCCCTGCCGGACGTTCGGCAGCGGCGGGGTTGGCATTCCCCTGCGGCAAGCGAGCCTGAAAGAGTTCTTCTCCCGTGGCCGCATCGACGCACTGAGCGATCCTGCCCGAAAAGAAGTAGAGCCTTCCGTCGATCAACAGCGGAGTGCCGATCCGATTGCGCAGCGGCTTTTGCCACTGCACGCTCGACTCAGTCACATTTCCCTTCCCACCGGCTCGGATCGCAAAGCCGCCGCCGGAACGCCCCTCAATCGAATAAATCTTGTCCCCATCGGCGATCACACTGGAACAGTAGGAATCGCTTTCGGCCACCGAGCAATACCAATTGAACTTTCCAGTCTCCGGCTGAAACGACCACACCTCATAGGGCACCCCCACCACCAACTCCGTCTTCCCATCGCCGCTTTGGACCAAAATCGGAGTCCCCCACGTGCCACCGAATCCATCGGCCTGCTCCTTCCACACCTCTTTGCCACTCTTCTTGTCCAAGGCAAATAGCGTCTGACTCTCGGCGGAAGCCAAGACGATCAGCAAATCACCCGCAAGGATAGGACTGGAAGATGAACCCCAACCACGGGGATCCAATCCCTCCCCAACCGGAACGCTCCACTGAATATTCCCTTCCAGATCGTAGGCATGAACTCCTGACTTCCCATAAAAAACGTAGACCCAAGTCCCATCGCTGACGGGGGTATGACTGGCATATCCATG
Source organism: Pirellulaceae bacterium (assembly GCA_046085865.1). Taxonomy (GTDB): domain Bacteria; phylum Planctomycetota; class Planctomycetia; order Pirellulales; family Pirellulaceae; genus JBEISR01. The sequence continues at coordinate 804 of JBJSWM010000398.1, read as the reverse complement.
CTCTGCAAACATCCCTCCATAACGATCCTCCGGCAACACCGCGTCGACGGTACGATCCCAGAGCACCTTCCCGTCGACTCGGGATAGACAAATCAGATGCCGTTTCAACTGGGCCGGGTCGTTCTCTCCCTCATTCGCCCCATAGCCACTCCAGCAGGTCACCAGCACCTTATCCCCGACGACGATGGGAGAAGAATGTCCGGGACCAGGCAAGGCAACCTTCCACTTCAGGTTCTGTTGGGGTCCGAATTCGACCGGGAGTGGCCGAGCCGAAGTGGAGACTCCGTTCCCATTGTCGCCGCGAAAACGAAGCCAATCTTCGGCAAGGCAGAAGCCAGGTCCCGGCCCTGCGCTCGCCCCTGCATACCAACCAAGAACCAGCATTGCCAGCGATCGGACCGATCGGCGCATGATGAGCGACTCCCTGCAGAACTTACGACATCCACCAACGAGAAGACATGCCTCATCGAACCCCACCAGGGTCCAGGAGTTCCGGATTGCCTAACCCGGAAGGGCTTCCATCCGCCCGCTTAGTAGAACCCAATGGTCGACGAAAACCAAGAGAATCCAAGGGCTCGGAAACTCCCCCGTCGACTGCGGGAAATACCATCCAATGCTTGCATTCAAATCAGTTCCATTCCCGCTCCTCAGGTTCGCTCCCGGGGAAGCTATTGCCGGGAACTGGGATCGGCTGCATCGGTCGCAGAAAGCGAACTCCAACCGCGCGATGAGCCGCCCGTCGCGGTCCACTCCCGTCACAGGTCGCTCCCTGAAACACGGCTCCCTGAACCACGGCTCCCTGAA
>JBJSWM010000397.1:0-3073 GCA_046085865.1 Pirellulaceae bacterium | reverse complement strand
CCCATCTGGAGCCACCTTACTTCGATGTCGCCTTCGGAACCGCTGATCCCTATCGAATCGATCTCCATGCCCGAACCGCAGCGGCCGACGTGCGATGACTACCAGGCTATCGAACGATTCCGCAAGCGCATGAGAATCGATCCCAAACGGATCGGGAAGATGCGTTACGCCGCCTACCAGATGCACCAGCCATGGGAGGTGGCGCTGGCGAAATTGGGAGATGCGGCAGCGGCCGAAGCTGCCAAGTGCTTTGACCTGTCTCCCTTGCAGCTTGTCTGCGAAATGCCATCGGCTATCGATCCCTCGGTCAAGTTGGTCTTCGAAACCAAAGACCAGCACAAATTGGAAACCGTGTTACTGCGAAGCGGCCCTTCGCGCACCGCCGTCTGCGTCTCTACCCAAGTCGGATGCCAAGCCGGTTGCCCTTTCTGCGCCACCGCTCGCATGGGATTGCGCCGCAATCTGACGGCTTCGGAAATGATCGAGCAAATCCATGTGGCGGCTCGCTACACACGACGCGAAGGCCGGAGGCTTAGAAACATTGTCTTCATGGGAATGGGAGAACCTCTGCACAACGAAGAGGAACTTCACCAGGCGATTGATTTCCTGCAGGACCTGAAGACCTTCCAGATGCCTCAACGACGCATCACCGTTTCGACGGTAGGAATCCCCGATGCCATGCGCCGCCTGATCGACCGGTTTCCCGGAATTCAGGTCGCGCTCAGCCTCCACAGCGCTGTACCGGCCAAGCGAGCCAGACTGGTGCCCTGGTCTAGACGTTACGCCTGGCAGGAAGTTCAGGACGCCCTGCGATACGTCGCCAATCAACCCAAGACCCACCGTCATCAGGGACCCGTCATGATCGAGCACATCATGATCGATGGCGTCAATGATTCCGACGAGGATGCCGATGCCCTGATCCAATACCTCGATGGGATGTATGTCATGGTCAATCTCATCCCTTACAACGCCACCGATTTCGTTCAGCAATGGCAACCCACCGCACGCGCACGCCGTGGCGACTTCGCCATGCGTCTGCGAAACGCAGGGATCTTCACCACCATCCGCTATTCGATGGGCTCCGATGTCCAAGCCGCCTGCGGTCAACTGATCCAGAAGATGGAATCCCTGCAGAGCCTACCGGCCAATCCCTGATCCGATACCGAAAAAGCCATTCTGAAGCAAGCAAGACATTCTAATGACCATTAGAATGTCTTACGGCTGGCCACCGACTGTCGCTTCCATCCCCACCAGCCTACCGCTCCCATCGCTGGCATCGTTGCGAGAACTGCCAAGCGGCTGGGCAACCGGTTGCCATCGCAAGCCCGACGGGATAGCCTGAGATCAGAAGGTGACTGTCCACCCAGCCAACTTCTTTTCCGCCCCCTCCCAGGCGAGGAAAGCCATAAGCCATCGGGTCATGCCAAAACCGCGAGATGTACGGACGATGCACCCTGCCTTGGACCAACTGCTAGCCCTCTTGCTCACCCTTCTTGCCATCGGTTCGATCGCTGCCACGCTGCTGGGTCTTCCAGGAACCTGGGTCATGGTTCTTCTCGCCGCCCTCCTGGCCTGGCTCCCCGATCCCCAGATGCGCATCCACTTGCCCGTTTGGATGGCACTAGCCGTGCTCGCACTGGCCGCCCTCGGGGAGGTGATTGAGTTTGCGACCGGTGCCATGGGAGTCGGAAAGCTAGGAGGCTCTCGCCGGTCAGCTGCCCTGGCCGTCCTGGGATCGCTGATGGGAGGCTTCTTAGGGATCTTCATCGGAGTCCCCATCCCGATGGCAGGAAGCCTCATCGCATCGCTGGCAGGCGCCGCTCTGGGTGCTGGCGTGGGGGCCGTACTTGGGGAAACCTGGAAAGGAAAGAAACTGCCCGACAGCATGAAGGTTGGCTGGGCGGCGCTCTGGGGCCGACTGATCGGTGCCGTCGGCAAAAGCCTCTGCGCCGCCCTCATCGCCATCCTCATGATCTTCGAATGGTGGCTTCGGTAATCCAAGAACCAGTCAACCTCTCATGCGATGCAACGCAACCGCCCATGATTCGGTTCGATGCATCCCTCAGAATTCAAAAAGCGATCCTGCCAACTCGCTCCCGAAGACCTCACAGCGTCAAGCCGTTCAACGAAGAGGGGGCAGGATTTCTCCCACCCCCTCTCTGATCGTTCATCATCGGACTGGTAAGGCCAAGCAATCAGCCGCGTACCGCTTTCCCAGGCAACTTGGCTGGCCACTCGTCATTGGTCAACCAGACCATGCTGGTCGAGGTCGCGCCCAATCCACCTGCATCCTTACCCTGAGCCACCGACAAGTCCGGCGCATTGCCGCCGCTCACAGAGACGCGCATCGGCTGCATGTCTCCATCGGACGTCAAGACACTCTGGGGGAACGAGGGACGGAAGCCGGCCGGAATCTTTCCGAGCACTGCATTCAGTCGCTTGGTGCTACGCAAACCACGCAATGACAACTCCACCGTGTCGCAGACGCGACGCAGAATCGCCGAATCCAGCTTGGATCCGGCTGGCAACTTCAGGCCCTCGACAATTTCGCGAGCTCCGCTGCGAGTCGTCCCGCCCGCTGGGCCTGCAGGTCCCATAGGACCAACTGGACCCGCTGGCCCCGCCTTCCCATCCTTACCCGCTGGACCAGCTGGACCTTGCAGTCCTGGCTTGCCATCTTTGCCTGCTGGACCTGGCAGTCCCGCCTTGCCATCCTTACCCGCTGGGCCTGCTGGACCTGGCAGTCCCGGCTTGCCGTCCTTGCCTGGCGCACCTGCTGGACCTGGCAGTCCCGGCTTGCCATCCTTACCCGCTGGGCCGGCTGGACCTTGCAGTCCTGGCTTGCCATCCTTACCTGCTGGACCTTGCAGTCCTGGCTTGCCGTCCTTGCCTGGTGCACCTGCTGGGCCTGGCAGTCCTGGCTTGCCATCCTTGCCTGGCGCACCCGCTGGACCTGGCAGTCCTGGCTTGCCATCCTTACCTGGCGCACCTGCTGGACCTGGCAGTCCCGGCTTACCATCTTTGCCCGCTGGACCAGCTGCACCTGGCAGTCCTGGCTTGCCGTCCTTGCCTG
>JBJSWM010000396.1:0-3455 GCA_046085865.1 Pirellulaceae bacterium | reverse complement strand
GGCTGCTGCACTGGGCCTCGCAGGTAGCGAAAGTCGATCAATACCGACGATTGACATGGCTGACAGGCGCGGCGTTTCTTTTTTCGATCCTCTTTCTGGTGGTGCAATGGCCATCGATGCAGCAACTGCTCACGCAGCATCAGCGCTCTGCATCCCCAGCCCTTTCCGCGTTTGCCATGACCTATCTGCTGGTGCTGATCCATGCGCTTCATGTCCTGGGCGGAATCATCGCGCTAGCATGGGTCTTCGTCGGTTCGTTGCTGAAGTGGTACGATCATGAGCGACACTATGGGGTTCAGTTTTGTGCGGCGTATTGGCACTTTCTCGATCTCGTCTGGATCTGCATGCTGGTTTGCTTTGCTCTGGCGAGCCATTGGTTGGTGGCCGGATCGCCCTGAGCGGCGTTGGATTGTCGGCATCTGCTGTCGCCTGCCGAGAGCTAAGCGGAAGCATAGAACCCGCGTCCACTTTGGGGTTCTCTTCTCTATGGCTGCTTTCTCACAAACCGCCTTCGCGCAGGAGCGATTCGTGGAGGCACCCGATCCCCAGGGGCCTCCCGAGGTGTGGCGAGAGTTATGGGATGGGCAGTCCGTGGCTCATTGGCACTCCCTAGGGCAGAGCGATTCGTTCGTAGCCCGGCCCCCGATGTTGATAGGGAACTGGACGGGTGGGCGGTTGGATGCGATTCTGGTCCACCCAGCCATCGTTGGGGACGGGGAGCTGGTGCTGGAATTCCGCTTGGATGGCAACAACTTGAATGCTGGTATCCTCATCGGGAAACCAGCTGAAAGCTCCCCATCGGTACCGTGGAATGGAATTCAGGTCGAATGCGATGGCAGTCAACGGCAATGGACAGGGGCCCTTTATGACATGACCAACCGAAGTTGGCTGCAGACGCTGGAGAAGAACCCTGCGGCACGGGGCGCCTTCCAGGCCAGCCAGTGGAACGAATTGCGGGTGCGATGGGAGAAGGAACATATCCAGACCTGGATCAATGGCGTTCCCGCTACCGACATCCAATCGCCTGCCCTGGTAGGTCCGTTGCAAATCGCACTGCAAATCCACCCGACCGATGCGTCGCGGCAGGGGCAATGGCAAGTACGGCTTTTTCGATTCCGACCCTTGGTTTCCCCCTGAGAACAGGTCCTTCTGCGATTTTTGTGGTCGGTGATCCAAGGCAGCGGCTCCATCGTCCGCGACGGATGCATGCTGAACGAACTGCCCCTCCCCGCTCGTTCCTCGCGACCCTCCCGAGGTGAGGGTGAAATCTGCTTGCGACCCGGTTTTAAGGAGGATGAGGTCTGCTTGCGAACCTGCTTGAGGAACGGTGCGATTCCTCCGGTCACCTTGCAAGTGGGACTCCCAACGGATGCAAGAGAGCGATGCTCGTTCACAAATGTCCAAGAAGGACCGGAATTCTGGTTCGCTGGACAGACGTGGGACCAGAGGCCGAAGGCGACCTGGAAGTTGGTTTGCACTGGGCCCGATCCCTGGCGATTTCGGCCCCGGGACAGCGAAAATCCCAAGGAAATCGCCGCCACCACCTCATGTTCCAGCCAAGTTTGGTGTCGAGTTACGTCGTCCGGTGGGAGCGGCTAGGGAGCCTTAGCGACGTAGTAGAAAACTCCAAGTCGGAAAACGAGGGTGCCGCCAAGGTGGGTAGAAAAGTGAAAAACCACCGCTTCCTGAGTTATCAAAACCAGCATAGAAGCGGGTCTAATGGAAGATAGATTCCCTTTATTTATCTTGATCCGTCCTAATCATCCGGTACACTTCACGGTAGGCGGTGTTAGAGAGGGTGGTCAGACGCTAGCCATCCCGAGGCTTCCATCGGTCTTCGCCCGTCGGATTTGGCGGATCGAATGAAGCGGTCGACTTGTCTTAATGATCTTGGCGTTCTATTGAGGCTTTCCCAGCCGTTATTTTTCTATTCGTATGGAGGTTCCGATGAAACGTTGTCCTGGTAAGTCCCGGATGGGATTTACGCTGGTGGAACTCCTGGTGGTGATCGCCATCATCGGAGTTCTGGTCGGCTTGTTGCTTCCGGCGGTTCAGGCCGCACGTGAAGCCGCTCGTCGTATGAGCTGCACCAACAATCTGAAGCAGATTGGTCTGGCGCTGCAAAACTACCATTCGGCCATGCGTGCGTTCCCACAGAGTGGTGTTTCGGGGGTGGGAGGAACGCCAAATCCTCAATTGCCGTACCACTACACTTGGTGCTTCGCGATTCTTCCGTACATCGAACAGACGACGATCTATGACGCGACCGACAAGAGCATTCGCGTTTGGGGACAGCCGGTTGTTTCACACCGCGTTCCATCGTTCCTCTGCCCATCGGATGCCGGTTACAAGAAGGCTAGCGAGACCCATGGGATCTCGGTGACCAATTACGCCGGGTCGGAAGGCTACCACTGGTGGCGAGAAGCGTGGCTGGGTAACTGGTGGAATCCTCCCTATCTGAATGACGTTGGCGACACCGCCGACTTCTCGGGGCTGTTCACCATCGGCCGCGACATGACGATGGCGGACATCACCGACGGCACTTCCAACACGATCGTCGTTGCAGAAAGCGACTCGTACGGATTCAAGTGGGGTAAGGGTCTGTGGGATCGCCCACCGGGATCGAATACCGGCAAGCGACGTTTGCGTGGTGGCGAAGCAGTCTTCCGATCGGCGTTCGTGTTCTCTCCCGTCTGCGGCGAGGGTGCCGAACTGGGTTGGTATCGGTTCCCCGATGGAAACAATCGCCCCGGTGGTTGCTCTTGGTTCCGCGCTGGACCGCACGCCTTCACCCCGACCTACCTGACCGCCTGGGGTCCGAACAACGAATGGCCTGGTGCCAGCTCGATGCACTCCGGCGCCATCAACGTCGCTCGTGGAGATGGTTCGGTGTCAACGATTGCCGCGAACATCGACCCAGTGGTGTGGATGATCATCAACGGCGTCGGGGACAGCAAGAACCCGGTATCGGGTAAGGGCATCGACGAGAACTAATGGCAAGCGAAAGGTAGATTGAGGATGCGAATTTCGAAAGCGTTGGCACTGATTTTCTGTTTGATGGCGATTCCTTCGATTGTCGGCTGTGGGCCCGTGAAGGAAGATCCTACCAAGCGCGAGGGATTCAAGGACACCAGCGATCCTACCAACATTGGCAGCCTGGGGATGCCCACCGATGTGAAGGGTGCTGGCGCTCCTGGTGAGGAACAGAAGTAAGGTCGGACTGGCGCTTCGGCCGATCGCCTTCGTCCAAGTGAGGGACATGGAGACCAATGGTGTCTCCATGTCCTTTTTTTTTGCTGGAACCTCCCAGGCACTTCATGGAAAAGCCTGGACTGTGAGACGACGAAAGGGCTTCCTTTGAATACGCCTTGCTTGCAAGTCATTCAGATCAGCAAGGCGTTTCCTGGGGTCCAGGCACTGGAAGAGGTATCGCTGGAGTTGCACGCGGGAGAGGT
>JBJSWM010000395.1:0-5158 GCA_046085865.1 Pirellulaceae bacterium | reverse complement strand
CAAGCCTTGCGGATCTCAATCAGGCAACGGTGATGGACGGGGCAGACAGCGGACCCACAATCTTCACGTGGAGTGCGCAGTGGTTTGTCAGTCCGCACACAATGCAAGGACAAAGGCAGAGAGGGCGGATCCAAAGGAGTTTGAATGCTGGATACGTTGTCGCTCTTCAAGAAACACCTTGGGATAATGATGCAACAGAAGTTTGGAGTGGTCTTTTCCCTGCATTGCGAATCATCTACACCAATGCGCGTAATGGGCCCCATGGAGGGAGAATCGGCGGGGTTGCCATCGATTGGGCCTTTCCTGGTATCGACCTCCTCGCTGGCATCTTCGATCGTGATGCGTTGCAAACGGGTCTGTGACTTGATTTCGGCGCCCAAGGGAGAGGGGAGGGAATTTAGGATTTTTTCTGGGATGTAGGGAATGTCTGGAAACAGTCGTTGGGAGGCGGAAGCCAGATGCTGAAAGTCGAGAACCTGCAGACCCTGACTGGCCAGCGAACCGAGTGTGAGGACCAGTTTTCGGCCGTCGCTGGTGAACTGAAGATGACGTGGAGAGAGCGGCGTGACGTTGATTTGGAGGAGATCTCGGCCTTCCTCTAGCGAGTAGAAAAGCAAGTCATGCGAATCTCGATCACCGCGCACCAGAATGGCATTGTCGAGTGAGAAAGTGGCTGCCAGGCAGACGGAATCAGGGAGGTCGGCTATGACTGTCCAATTGCGGGTGTCCAGGATGCGATTGGAAGGCGAGACGAACATCAGGCGATCATCCTGCGAAAAAGCAGCATAGATCTCACCGTCATCAAAACGACGCTCGACCGACTTGCTAGCGCGATTCACGAGGGAATGTAAGCGGTTTTTCATATCGCCTACGGCGACCCAACGACCGGTACCGCTGGGGTGGAAGTAGCCAATTTCATCGATCACCATGGAGTCGGCCTGTTGTGGATTGGCGGGAGGCCACCAAGCCAACTTCTGGGCTGACGGGTTGTCGAAGAGGAATTTTCCATTGATGGAAGCACGTGGTATTCGAGCGGGGAAGGGCAGCGCATCGGTTCTCAGAAGGCGAAGACTCAGAGTCATCGATTCATCATGGTGCGATTCATAGGTCTTCTGGATCCCACGCAAGATATCGATGGCGTAAAGCCGCGAAGAGTCGTCCGCAGCAACCAGTGTGGGGATGTCCTTCCCATTGACGATGCTCAGTATTCCCTCCCCTTCGCCTAATCCGATCCCCAGCAGGTCGCTGCTTGGGGAAGCCGCTTTGGCGAGGACGACTGAAGGCTGCGTGAGAAGCACTGGTGAGTTGATATCCCACAGCACTTTGCCTTCATCGAAACGCTGCAGTTGGCCCTCGGGAGCTTCCATTTCCAGGCGATGGAACTGGTCCTTGAACCGGGTGATTCCCAGGATGCGACTGTCGTGCGACCAATCAACATTTTGAAAGTGCCACGGCCATCGCCGCTGGATTCGATTCCACGTCGTGCAGTCGATCAATTCCATTTCGTCCCCCCAGTAGGTGACTGCCAGCCACTTGCCATCGGGAGAGAATGCGGGTTGGCCACCACCACTGTGGGTATCCATGCGATGCTTCAATCGACCGGTGGGCCAATCGACGATCCAGAGCTGCGAATTCCGTACGCAGGTGGCGAAGAAATCGCCGGAAGGGTGCCAACTGAACCCCGCACCCTCTCCTGGGCGGTGGAAGGATACCGTCTGGCCGGTCCTGAGGTCGCGGAAGTGGATCTCGTGGTAGTAGTAGGAGGCAACCGCGATGATCGGTTCGCGAGGATGGGGGTAGATCTCGACTTCCCTAAGTGGACCCGTAGGTGGCAACACCACCTGCCTCTCTCCCGTATGCGGATCCAGTCCGAGGATTGATCCATCGTAGTCCACGCAGTAGAGTCGATCGCTGTCATGGCTCCAGAATCCAAAGTTGCCGGCGAGGTTTTCCAGACGAAATTGCCTTTGGGGAGGTTGGGCTTCGATATCCCAGCATTCGATGGCGAAGGCGATCTGGTGTGGTTCTTCATCCTTGTGCAATCCAATGGTGGCAAATCGACCGTTGGGAGATAGCGAAACGACGGAAGAGAGTTTGGTCTTCGGGAAGGTGTGGATTCGCTTCCAATCAGGAAGGGAAAAGAGTTCGGTGTTTCCCGAGTCGTCACTGAACAGAATGCGTCGGTAGTATGGATCGCATGCCGTGTTGGTTGGAACCGTCTTTGTTGTGGCTTTTTCCTCGAGGGTGACGCGAAGATCGGCTAGCGACAGGACCTGGGTGATGACGCGCTGGATATCGGGGCGAGCTTCGGTGGGCGGGTTTGGTTGTTTCTTGAGGGAATCAAAGGCTGTACGAAGAATCGATTCGGCGTGCCCTCGGCTATCGGGTCGGCCCAGCATCGCGACTTGGGAGGCGAGGCTGATCTTCTGATCGATGTTCGCCGCTGTCGCCTGGGACAATGCCTGTCGTGTCTGCTGTTCCTTTTTCCGTGAATCGATCGCGAAGTAGGAAGTCAAGGAAATCATTCCGATGAGGAATGCCATCGTGGATGCAAGAAGATAGGCGAGCGACTGATTGTTGCGAATCCATCGTTCGGACTGATCGACGATGCCACCGGTGCGAGCCAGAATCGGCTGGTGATCGAGGTATCGACGGAGATCATCGCGCAAATCCGTAGCCGACAGGTAGCGACGCTTGAGTGAAAAGGCGGTAGCCTTTTCACTGATGGTGATCAGGTCCTTCGGGATCTGCGCGTCGATTTGACGTAGCTGCACCCCTTCTTGATGGATGATCGATTGGTAGAGGCTGGCCTGATTTTGCGCGGTGTATTTAGGAAACATCCCCAGCAGCTCATGCAGGGTGATCCCCAATCCGTAAACATCGGATTGCGGCGTGTACTGTCCATACAAGCCCTCGGGGCTGGTGTATCGAAGAGTCCCAGGAAGATCTTGTGTGGTATCCAGCGGCTCGCTGGCCATATTCTTGGCCAGTCCAAAGTCGCACAAAAAGATCTGGTTGCCGCCATCCACCAGGAAGTTGGAGGGCTTCAGGTCGCGGTGCAGGATTCCATGGCGATGAGCCAGCGCGACAGCATCGGCGGCATCATGGATCCACTGCGCGATTTGCTGCCAATGCGACTTGGGACGCTGGTGGGGGCGAGTGACGTATTTCAATCGCCATTGCTGAACGATGAGAGAAAGCGGCTGGCCATCGATCCTTTGCATGGTGTAATACAACCGCCCCTGGGACTCCCCAGGTTCATAGATCGGCACGATGTGAGGGTGCTGGAGCGAGGATGCTAATTTGGCTTCGCGAAGGAACCGACTCTTGGCCTTTGGATCGCGCACCAGTCGGTCCTGCAGCACCTTGAGCGCCACATTGCGGTCCAGGCTCTTCTGCCTGGCCTCATAAACTACCCCCATCCCTCCATGGCCAATGACGCCGATCAGCTCGTAATTGCCAAGCTGCGTTCCTGGTGGCAAAGTTGTCTGTTGGTTGCTTGGTGGTGTGGCGTTCTGGTCGAGCGACGCGACGAGCGGCAGAAGTTTTTCGAGTTGGTCGGACAGGTGCGGATAACGAGTCAGGTAATCCTGAATCTCCACCAGATCGCCACGTCGGCGACGTTCCAGAAACTCATCCAGAATGGCATCGACTAGGTCGTCCTGCTCCTCTTGCTCTTCATCCGACATGGCCCAGCCTCATGGTCCTTTTGATGAAATCCGAACTGGAACGGGACGGCAAGTGAAGGAATGAAGGGGTTGTACTCGATGCGACCAGCCGACTCGGCTTGGCTGACCGCATGCTTCCGCAGCGAGCAAGGATTCGACTGGCAGAAAAGCTGTCGCGATCACTGCCATCCAAAATCACATGGCTGCAACTCCGATGGCGTCGCTGGCTGTGCGGAAGTCCAAGTCAGGCACCATTGGCTTCCAGTTGATTCTGGCACTAGGGAATTGTGATATGGTGAACTTCGAGGAAATTTTATTGCCTTTCATCCGCCAAATGTTCTAATCGCCAAAGGCGTAGCATTTGCGGACAAAAAAACGGTTTTCCCAGCGAAAGCTCCGCCGTTTCTGTTGCTCTCTTGGATCGATCGTGCTTCATGCGATGGAGCTTTTTCCGTGAACCGTTATCTAGACGATCCAACCGGAACGTATCGACAAGCGGTGTTGGGGGATCACGATGCGTTTGCGGCGATGGTGGACCATTTTCAGCCGCGATTGGAAGCCTATTTGAAAAGTCGAATCGATGCCCGAATCGCATCGCGGTTGGGGCCTGCCGATGTGGTGCAGGAGCTTTACTTGCAGCGTCTGAAATGGGCCGACCGGCGTCGCTCTCTGAGCGACAGGTTGCTGCCTGGGCCATTGCCAACTTGCTCCAAGGGAGCCTTTGGATGGCTTCGCCGGATCGCCAGTCGGCGACTGATCGATTGCCATCGTCGTTATTTTGGTTCCCGCAAGCGAGATCCGGCCAAAGAGGCTTCCTTGAGGAACGATGGGTCGGATGGAGGCGGACTGGAATGGCTGCAGGATGGGATGGCGAGCAGTCCGTCGACGTATTTACGAGCTTCGGAGAATCGGCAGCGTTGGGTTCTTTGGATGGAACGGCTGTCACCCAAGTACGAGGTGGTGCTGAAGCTGAAGTTTTTTGAAAAGCTTTCGACTCCGGAGATTGCAGAGCGGTTGGGTTTGCAGGAGGCGACCGTTTCAAAACGCATCGTCCGTGGGCTGCAGCGTCTGCGCGAAATTCTTCCCACCGACTTTCTCCAGCTTCCCTGATTCCCACCGCTGCATCCCCCGCCGCTTTTTCTGGCTCGCCCAGAGCCACAAAGCCGCGGAGGATAAGTCAGCGGTCGCCACATCGACGATGGTCTGGAACCAATGCCACCTAGCGAACTCAGGGAGTGTCCGAAGGCAAGATAGCCGTCCGCTAGGTTGCCAGGGAAGAGGTCATCCCCCTTTCGCTTGAGTGAGAAGGCTTCTCTAAGTCCATTGCAAACCGTCGGGTGACCATTTTTGGGCGACGCATCAACTGATGCTGTCATGCGATCGCCAATAGCCGGCTTGTTGGATGAACCAAAAAAAGCCGCAAAAGAAACTTTGATCCCACGATTGTTGTCCCACGTTCCCGTGTTTCTTACGAGTAGTAAATGGGAGAC
>JBJSWM010000394.1:0-922 GCA_046085865.1 Pirellulaceae bacterium | reverse complement strand
GCATCCCCATCGTTCAGCCGCTTCGCCTCCCAGCCAACCAACTCGGAGGATGCTCCCGCAGAGATCGTGGAAAACGATGGGGATGCGCAGACCGTTTATTCTTCCCATGGCCATGGGGATCAGGCGATGGCGACCGAGTGGGTTGCGATCGATCTGGGGGGGATCCATTCCGTCGATTCCTTGCAACTAACACCGCGACTGCAAGGCCTAGGATTTCCAGTCGACTACCAGATTGAAAGTTCCACCGATGGCGACCAGTGGAGCCTTGTCCCGGGGCAGGTGCATCGAGGGCAGGGGCGTCCCGAGGGTGTTGTGCTCCATCGCTTTTCGGAATCGGTTCGGGCTAGAGCTCTGCGTCTGATTGCGACACGACTTGGTTCGGACAGTCTGGAGCCTGGAGGCCAGCATTACCTGCAGCTTGCGGAGCTGGAGGTGCCTAGGTTGAAACTGGAAATGCAACCATGGACGACGCCGGGCGAGCTGCGGGAAAAGAGCATCAATTCGACAGGGACTTTCTCGGCAGTGCGTCTGGAGCGGGAGGATGCACCGACAGCCAAGTACTTGGCCGAGCACCCTGAGTATCTAGCGAATCATCCCTTTGACGGGGTCACGATCCCGATTCTGATCGATGGCGACTACACCAGGTCGCAGGGGCTGATCAGCCAAAATCAATTTGCATTCCATGAGATCGGAATGACTTCACTGCCGATTCCATGGGAGGCGGTTGCGGGTGCGGTGGAGGACCTGCGTCGTATCCAGTGGGGGCACTGCACCGATAATTTCCTTTGGTACGGCGTCAGCAATTTTCCGAACATGCGCGGCGAGGATGGCGACCGGGCGTATCCGGTCGATCCTGATTCGGCGGAACACTGGAAGATCGTCATCAGCAATGCTGCCATCGCAGCGCGCGTGGCGAAAGAGG
>JBJSWM010000393.1:0-9036 GCA_046085865.1 Pirellulaceae bacterium | reverse complement strand
CACTGGCGTCGATGTCCATAGTCGCACCCAGAAACGGGATCTTCCCCGGTCAGGAAGGCGCGTCGGACGCAGCGCTGGGTGATATGAAGGATGTTGACTTGATCGGGTGGGCAGATTTCGGCTCTGGCGGTCCTTGGCATGTGACAGGTTCCCATGAGAAGCGAGGAATCCTAGGGCATCGCATGGGTGGATTCTAAGGGCAAGCCCTTGAAATGGACAAATGAACACAAATCGCGAGTCGCATGAAATAAGACAGGAATGAGGTAAATAAAAGGAAAAAGACGAAGAATCCAGTTTTATAACCCCGGCGAAGGCTCGATTGGACAGATGGACAAAGAGTCACATTCCTGGGTAGCCTGTCGCAAGGATACACCCCAATTCTTGGGGGTCAGTCGAGAAAGGTGGGTGGCACCGATTGGAAAGGTGGGTGGCACCGATTGGAAAGGTGGGTGGCACCGATTGGAAAGGTGGGTGGCACCGATTGGAAAGGAAAGAGTTGGAAGGTAGGGGGGGCCGGATGTCAGGGGGTTTTGGCAGCTTTCTTGTGTCGGTCCAGGTGGACCCTTGCCACATCCGCCATGTAGCCACCTGTTCCGGTTTTGAGGCACTCTTCCAGGTACTTCTGGCAGAGATCCTTCTTTCCCAAAGATTCGTAGTGGAGGGCGACGTAGAGATTGCCATAGAACCGCGCAAGTGGTTTCGCTCTTGGGCCCCCCTCAACCTGCTCGACGGCGTTCAGAACTTCTTCCACCGTCGTCTCACCGCGGAAGAGTTCCAAGACTTCCATCATGGGTGGCCGCGGATCTCCTGCCGATGGGATCAACTTTTTTCGAGCCTCTTCCAGGCTGGAATCCCTGGCAACGCAAAGATAATGCCAGACGGAGTTTTCGACGTCATTGCCGTTGACGGTTCGGTGCACTTCAAATTGCTCGGCGCCCTCCTTGAATCTCCCCGCGTAGTAGAGCGATATTCCACGCTGCCAAAGATAAGGCTTGGATCTTGGGTCCAATTCAATCGAGCGATCGAAGTCGCTTATCGATCGATCGATGTCGCCGGCTTGAAAATGGACCATCCCACGCATCACATACAGATTGGCCGATTTCGGCTGAGCGGCAACTACCTCATCGGCGATCCTCAACGCCTCCACGAAGTTCTTCTTTTCAACCGCCTGCTCCAGCTTGCTGGACCAGCCATTCTCCTGGCTATTCGAATCCGCACTGGCAACCATGAAAATGGCAAGAATCCAAAGAACGAGAAAGATTCGTTGCATCGAATCACTCCTTGTCATTCGAGAAGGTGGGAAGGGGAAGATCCTCTGGAATCGACTTGGATGGTTCCGAATTGAGCATGCCGCGTAGAGCCACCGGACCAATCGCGGCATCCCCACCGGTCGCCAGCATCAGTCGCTCTCCAATCGCCTCAGCTCGTATGTTCTCCACTGGGTTGGCATCTGCGGTGAAGCGAGCATCCAGGAGCGGCTTCCATGCTTGGTCGCCCGAGCGGCTCCAGGCTGGACCAAAAAGTGCCTCCCGCCTCTGCTTGGTCGATTCCCTGTTGCGCCGGAAATCTTCGACGAAAGTATAAAGTCCTCTTAGAGAATCATTCCCCCCCGTGACGGTCGAGAAGGTAATCAGGTGACGCCACGCATGATCATCCGGGTGGTAGAAGAAGCCTGAATATTCACTTCGCTTCCCGTCCGGGCGAACGGCAACCGCGAATCGATAAGAGGTGTCCAACTGCCAATCGAAATCAAAAAACGACTGACCTCCTGTTCCCTCCCCGCCAAATCTCCCAACCCGCACGGCTGGATCCTTGTAAAGCAGGCGGACTCTTCGATCCTCTTCCACCGCACCAGGGTCGTTCTGCTCGGAATCCCAAACCGAAAAGAGGATCAGCTTTCTACCATCCGCCAGCTCCTGAATGCCGAAATACCCCTTGTCCCAGCCGCATACCATAAAGTAACTGCCTGGAGCCGAACTTCGTACCACGACCTCGTTGGCAAACTGGGTGCAAGGATCCTTCTGAGCATATCCCAGATGGACAGAGCGACAGGCGATTCCCTTCAAGCGTTCATCGCCGGAAACGGTTTGGCCAAAAGACGCCATCAGGCCGGTGGCAGCAAACAATAGGGTGAATCGAGCAAGAATGAATCGAACAGCATTCGGCATGAGGATAGTCTCCCACCGGGACGAAGGAACTGCAGAGGCGGAGCCACCAGCGATGACGGAATCTTCATCGTCGCCCCGGCGTCCCTGCCTTGTCACTGCAGGATTGGATCGACAGGTTGATTGAACAATGCAGTTATTCTACACGGATCTCTTTGAGTTGCCTCTACCGGCAGGCCATCGTTTCCCGATGTCGAAGTATCGATTGCTTCGGGAACGACTCGTGTCTGATCCTTTCTTCTCTGATGACGTATTCCTGATCCCACCTCCTGCTACTCTGGACCAAATCACTCTGGCCCACGATCTCGCTTATGTCGACCGGGTCCTGAATGGGAAACTGAGCGAGGCAGAGCAGAAGAGAATCGGATTTCCATGGACAGAAGCGATGGTGGAGCGGTCGCGACGTAGCTCGGGCGCCACCCTGGCGGCAGCGGATGCAGCGCTGCATGAAGGAGTCTCGGTCAATCTGGCGGGAGGCACTCACCATGCCATGAGAGATGCCGGAGAGGGATACTGCATCTTCAATGATGCAGCGATCACGATGCTGGAAATGCTCCGAAGAAAAAAAATACGCCGCGGCGTCGTGATCGACCTAGATGTGCACCAGGGTAACGGAACCGCGCAAATCCTAGCGGGATCTCCGGAAGTCTTCACTCTTTCCGTCCACTGCGCCAAAAACTTTCCTGCTCGCAAGCATCCCAGTTCACTGGATGTCGATCTGGATATCGGGACTAGCGATGAGGTCTATCTGCAGCGATTATCCGAAGCGATGTCGCAGGTCGATGCGTTCGGCCCCTATGATCTGGCCATCTACCTAGCAGGAGCTGACCCCTACGAGGGGGACCGGCTTGGGAATCTCAAATTGACCCAGCAAGGGCTGTCGATGCGCGACCAATTGGTCTTTGAATGGCTGGAGCAGCGTTCGGTGCCGGTCGCAGTCGCCATGGCGGGAGGGTACGCTCGAGAAGTTGAACGAATCGTCGATATCCACCAAGCAACGATTGTTCGTGCCAAAGAATATTGGCTTCGCTGCCGTTGGCGACTTGAGACAGAACGGGACTAACTTCCCAGTCCTCAACTCTTTTCTTCGCTGGTCAGACTGACGTAGGCGATGGCGTCATCGAAAGTAGAGTCGGGGATGGGAGGGATATCACCGTCCTCATCACCGTTGGCCGCCGTACCCTTGGATGCCGCGACCGCCTTCCTCCTCTGCCGACTTTCCATCATCGCAGAGAGCCCAAACAACAGGAAGAGCAGCGCGACAAAGCTCAGCCAAAGGATCGGCCAAATCATGATCGGAACCACCGAGGAGGAAAATGCTGAATCAGGGAAACGTACCAGATTTCTGGTTGGGACCGCAATCCTCGGAGTGTAATTGCTTTGCGATCCAGGGGCAACAATGCCATCGGCTTGCGACCTTGAAAACCGAAATCATGCCCAGCCGATCCCTCAGAAACCTCCCTTTCCCTTCGATCCGCGGTCACCTTCGCTGTGCTGCCAACCAACCCCGGTCGGCAATCGTCGGGTGAAATTCCTTCCACGTCAGGGGTAGGCCCTCAGCCGCACTCCGAATCTCAAATGGCGCATAACATCGACCCTGCGTGATGTGCATGAGCAACGCGGAGTACTCGGCGACCGGGAGCGGACCATCCTTTTCCTCCACCAAAAATGCCTCATGCACCACCAGCCAGCCCCCAGGTTCCAGTGCCGTGCAAGCTTTCTGGAGAAGCAACCGGATTTCCGGTAGATCCCAATCGTGCAACACGTTGGACAAAAGAAGCACTTGGCATCTGGGCCAATTGGCTTGGAACATCTCACCCGAGAGAACCTGGCAGCGAGGATCGAGTCCAAACCGAGACAGTTCCCGCCGAGCGATCTGGTCGACGGGAGGTTGTTCCAGAACCACGGCCTTCAGCTGTGGTGCAATCGCAAGGATGCACGCGGAATAGATACCTGATCCACCAGCAACATCCAGAAGCAATCCGCTATTCAAGAAGCCTGCGGCCTGAAGCGAACTGGCAAGATGTTGCCCCAGCGCCAGCCCCCGCGAGTGCATCAACGCCGTGAATGACTCGGCAAAGTCCGTCTTTGCCATCGCATCGTGCCAGTTGTCGGTGTCCTCCTTGGCTTGCCAATTGGCCGGACGGTCGGTCTGAAGTACCTGAAGAAACCCCATGTACGCGTTGTTGCCTCGCAACGGTTCGTAATATGGCCCCAGGTACCATGGCGATCCTGCCGTCAGGTGCTCGATCGCCACGGTCGTCAATTCAAAGCGGCCATCTGCGTGACGCCGCAAGTAGCCGTTGGCAACTGCCAAAGTGAGCATCACATCAACCGGTCTGGTTTTCAGTCCGAAATGTTCGCAGATCGTCTGCAGATCGGCACCGTCTCGTTCGCCTAACCAAGTAAAAAGATCCAAATGAAGAATCGCAACCGCCAAAAGCTCGGCAGCAAACTGGCGGTCCCGATACCGCAGGATCATCGCGGGATCGGTTTCGGGAAGTTGATGGAGGTCGATAGCCATTCGATCCAAGCTCATAGGGAGAAACGAACAAAGTTTTCCGTCGGAAGGGACCTGCGTGGAGAGAGGCGTTCAGCGAGTAAGCCAAAGCCCTCCGATCCCCATGATCGCCACAAGCAAAGCTACGATGATGCTTAGTGGCCAGGGATGCAAGTGGGGAGGCTGCCCGCTTCGCAGTCTTCGGATCGCCCCCCAATGCGACAGAACGGTGATCCCCATCGAAACGATGCCTACAATCAAAAGCAACCGCCCAGCGATCGTTGCCTCTTGCAGCAGAAGTGTATAGTCTTTTCCCATCGTCGAGCCAGCGGGAATTGGTGCCATGGACAGCGACCGAAAGTAGCTGATCATTCCAAACCCGAAGGTAGCGAATGTCAAAGCCGTACGAATCCAGGCCAGCGTGGTACGATCGAGCGCCAACTGGGTCCTGAAGTTGGCCATCTCGGTCCTTTCCTGAGCCAACTCCACCCGTGGATCGTCTTCATCATTGTAGGAGGACATGGGCAACCTTTCGGAGTCTGCATGGGTGCAGGTGGCAAAGACTCAGGGGAACAGGAAGCCAAAACTGAACATCAGGCGACTGGCATCTTGTCGCGAGAAATCGGCATCCATCCGCTCGCCCCACAGCAACTCCGATCCGGCAAACATGTAAGGATTGGGTTGCCAGATAAGATTGGCGGCGATGTACTCCAGCCGATGGATGCTCTCTGCAGGCTGTCCCGGCGTGTTGTCAACGTTTCCGGAACTGTACGTGAGATTGGTCGACCATCGAGGGTTCCACTGGTGCGTTACCCCGGAATACCAGGCGAGCGTTTCCAGGGTGGTTCCTTCGCCCGGTCCGATCAATGCAGCATCGGGAAGGTCCCGATAATTTCCAATGCCCTTGCCCCAAAGAATCCCACCGTAAAGCCGACAGCGTTTCGCCAAGTCGAAAAAGCCGGTCAAATTCAGGCCGCTACCGGTATCCGAAAGAACGTCCTGACCTGTTGGCTGGAAACCGAGCCGTCGGACAAGTCCGGCAATCTGCCACTGTCCTCGGTCGCCATTGTAGCGCAGCCGACTGATGAAGTCGGGGGCGATCGAACGCGGTTGACCAAAGGCCAGCAGTTCCGGATCGACTGTCACATTGGAATCCTCAATCGCCGTCGCAACTACCCAGCGATCATCGAAGAAGTGACGGGAGTAGCGCACCTGAGCCTGTCTTCGCCCGACCGATGCGACATCGCCTACGACGTCCAACGTGTTGGGAAGAGCGGCTCGGTGGGTGAAGGTGGTCCAAGTCTGACCGACAATCAATCCTTCATACTCTCCGAAGGCATGTCGCAATCGGAAGGTGTCGCCACTGCCGAAAAAGTCTCCCTCCACCATGATGCGAAGTGGATTCCCGGTGTTGGTGATCCACCGCGCATCCATATTCAGACGCGATTGCCGCGCATGCATCCGTGTGTTGGTGCGCTGCGGATCACCGATCGGTATGGTGGCTGGGTCAAAGGTGTCGGTCGAGTCGATGGCACGGAAGTCCCTGAGCAAATCGGCTTTCACATAGCCGCCAAATTTGAGCGCCCACCGGCCTTTCTGCAGCGTCAGTCCATTGACATAATCCTTCGGGAACTCGTTGAAGTTCAGCCCGACACTGAGGGCATCGGTTTCCGAAAGTCGAGTCCCCGTCAGCTCTGAACTCATGGTTCCACCGAGCATGGGATCGAAGCCAAGCTCATTTGCCAGATTACTCCCAAGGGGGCTACCGAGCCCGGAATTGGGGTCGAACATCTGCGCGGTTTCATCTGGTGGATTCGAAACGGACGAACCTGAGGCAACGGCCTCTGACGCTCTGCCAGCCGGTCCATCGGAGGGAGAATCGCTGGGAGGTGTAGCAGGCGATGGGATGGGGTTGGAAGGCGCTGGAACTTGGATTCCCTTGGGAAGATCCTGCAGCCTCTGGCGATTGGAAGGAATCGCTGCCGGATCCTGACTGCGCGCAGGATCGCCCTGCAACGCGAGAAGCAGCAGAATCAAAGCTGCGTGAAATTTCTTGTGCAGCAACCGGTTGTGCATTGGCGAAACGCGCCCAGTCCAACGAGTGCGAGACGGAGGGGTCTAACTCCAACCAACGGACTCGCGAAAAAAGGTCCGTCATCCGTGTGGAGGAATAGATGGAAACAGGCCGGAACGAAAGGTCAGATTTCCGTTCAGGACGCCAAGTCAGTGCTTTGGAGCGATTTTGCTGGCGAATGACCTTTGCCTTTTGGTGCACTTCTGAGTTGCTGCACCCGCATGGGGGAGGCTTGCGCGGGTCCCATGAGTGGCAGAAGATGCCTTTTTCGACCTCGGAAGCAGCGGTCTGGAGATCCCAAAGATCGCCATAACCTCAACAAAAACCGACTCGCTGCAGGTTGCGCTTGGGATCGAACTCGTGGCCGAAAGATCGTGTGCTGGAACCAAAATCCAGCATCGCTGCGCCACAGAAAGGGGCTGGCCGCTCGAAGATTTCACAGCGCACCAAAAATCCCGCTGCGACCAATCCGAGGACGACGCTTCCTGCACAGCGCGACGGTCAGGAAAACCTGCCGCCGCGCCCGATTTCGATATTCTAACGATCGTTAGAATTTCAGGTTGGCACGCAAACCGACCACGACGGAATCGTCGATCGCTTCACGCGAAGGGACCAGGTACTGCGTGTCGGCAGTGATGAAGAGTCTTGGGGAAACGGCGAAGTTGTGGAAAAGCTCCACGCCCTGCCCTGCCCCCAAACCTCCCAGTGCGGTTCCCAGCCATGGTGAGAGGTCATTGCTGAGCCCTGCGTAATAGTAGCCGATGCCGAAGGTGTTGTAGGCGCGACCAAAGAGGTTGCTGTTTCCACCCAGACCGGCGCTGGCGAACCAGTCGATCGGATTGGTGTTGGGGTCTGCGAATCCAGCTCGCGCGAAATAGCCCCAGCCGCGTTTGGAATCATTGGGGTCAACCACCAAGTACTGATCGCAGTTCCAGTAGAGCGACCAGGAGTCGCTGGCGCGAGGGATCGGTACATTCGGAAGAATGACCGTGGGTGGGAAGTCTAGCGAAGCGTAGTCGCGACTGCTCCAGGTCCCGCCGAAAAGCTGATGTCCTGGTAGCCCGAAGAAGTTGGTGGGCAAGCGAAGTTCGGGACAGAGCACGATTCCGTCGGCAAAGAGTTCGTCAAATCCACTGGTTCGCGTGGTATCGCGGGCATTGAGCGCCGAGAAGGTGAAAATCGGTTCCCCATCCTGCAGCACAACGAAACCGGCCCCAAGCGTCGAATAGGCAATCGTGCGCAAACCCAGAGGTGTGACGACGAATGCCGCATTCGAGAACTGATGGATGCCTCGCCCACTGGCAAACGCATTCATGTCACCATCCAGCGTATCGACCTTGCCCGCAAAGAGCCCAAAGGACTCGGAGAGGAACTGCATGAAGGTCAGGTTGGTGATGTAGAGATGGTTGGTTTCCGTCGTCGGAAGATCGGCTGCCAGATTGGGTGGAAGCAGCGTCCCGGTCGCTTCGCGAAGCGATTCCCCAAAACGATGCTCGGTCCTCATTTTCAAAAACTGTCCCTGCATCCCTCCCAGTTTCTGGAAGTCGACATTCATCAGGTAGTCGCCATGTCCGGCATAATTGAACATCTCGTCCACGCCGCCATGTGCTACCCCATAATAGAACTGTGTGACATTGTTTTGCAGCGTGATTCCGTTGGCGGCATAATCTTTCCGAATCGCACTGTCTCCTCCCATCCACCAGTAGCCTAGGCAGCTGCTGCCGACTCCCGAGGCACCTGCGGCGCTGCCTGCCATGCTGTCACAACCCAATCCCTGGCTTCGATCACACGATGCCTGATGACCGGCCAGGGTGACCGGTTCGTCGACTCCATCTGCCCAGGCAACGCGCTGAGCTAGTTGCGTATCGTCGGTGTCGTGGAACGGCTGCTGTGCGGTCGCTATTTGGGATATCCCGGCAGCAAGCAGGGCACCGCAGGTGGTGAGCAATCTTTTTTTGATCCAATGGATGCGCTGAGTCGAATACATCGTTGACCTCGGGAAATGGGTGCACGGGCCGCCAAGCCGTTATGCGAAAAGTTCGTCCAGCTTCAATCCGCCACATCATGGAATTCCCACCCTGGCGCACTCTGCCCTTTCGTACATGCGTCCGAGGCTTCTTAACCGTATCTTTTTCAGATCGCTAGCTTTCAAGCGTTTCCTCACTCCTGCGTTACGATGGTTGGATTCCCTTGCCCTGGCTCCTGCGTCATGGTGGCATCCCGGCGGCATCGGATCCCGAATTCGGCTGGTTTGTAGACCTCTTGAAGAAGGTTGATGAGCAGGTACGTATCTTCTC
>JBJSWM010000392.1:0-6565 GCA_046085865.1 Pirellulaceae bacterium | reverse complement strand
GATTTCCAGGAGCCGATTGTGTGACTTGCCGTCGGGGAGGGAAGGATTGCCCAAGTCTTCGTGCGCGATGGGGGACACCAGAACGACGCGAACTGGCTTGCCATCGACGAACGATTGGCTCTTTAGGTGCTGGATGTAACGCCGCAGCTGCTCTTCGAATTTCGGCAGCCCCGGCTCTCCCTGATACGATTCATTGCTCCCAAAAAAGGCAAAGACCACCGTGGCGCCTACTTTTTTGAGCCATTCGTCTGGGGAGCCGAAGTCCTGAGACCTTAATCGCAGCTCCAACTCGTCTCCCGAGAATCCCAGGTTTCTCCATTTCAGCTCCAACTGAGGGTGGCTGGCCTGAATCAGGCTCTCCAAAGTCCCGTCATGCTGCATCCGTTCAGCCAAGGTATTGCCAACCAGTGCGATGGTGTCTCGCGACCGAAGTTCCAGATCTTCGGCAGAGACCATCGAACCGAAGAAACCGAGAAGAATAGAAGCAAGCGTCATCCTACGCAGCGCAAGATTCATCGGCACAAGTCCCTATACAAAACGGAGAGGTTGGCGACGCGCCGTCGGTGGCATCCGTCGCCCTTAAGAAACGATCGAGAGCATCGTTCCAGGCAGGCACCTGTTATTCAAACCCAGCCCATCGACGATCGCAACCAGGAGAGCCTGGAATTTTGGCGGATCCTGGAGAAGTAGGGGATGACAGATCGGTCGAGTTCGCATGCGAATGGTTCGAAATGATACGATGGGGTGAAACTAGGATGCTTTGGATGCCGCGTTATCCAAGAAGCAGGAAACAAGCCGAGGTAGAGGCGGGTGGAACGGATCACAAGTTTGCAAAATCCTCGATGGAAGATGGCCTGCAGCCTGCGTGATCGGCGTCCGCGCAAAAAGAGTGGATGGACTCTGATCGACGGGGTGCGCGAGTGCGCCTACGCGCTGGAAGCCGGGGCGATCGTCGAATCTTTGTGGATCCCCGAATCGCTTTGGGAAGGCGATGCGATCGCGGCCGAGGCGCATCGCGACGTGGATTGGCTGATCCAGCGGGTTGAAGAGAACCGACGAGGGGGAGTCTTCCTTGTGCCGGATCGGATGTTCGAGGCATTGACCTTTGGAGATCGTTCGGCCAGCGTCGTCGCTGTGGCAGCTTGGTCCCCCCAACCGCTGGACCAACTGAAAGCCACTCCCGACCGCCCGGTTTTGATCTTGGATCGATTTGAGAAACCGGGAAATATCGGAGCGGCGTTTCGCACAGCCGAGGCATCGGGGGCGGCAGCGGTCATTCTTTGCGACCCCATGTGCGATGTCGACAATCCGAATGCGATTCGCGCCAGCCAGGGAAGCCTTTTTCTTGTCCCATGCGCCGTCGCCTCGGCAGAGCAAACGCTCGCTTGGCTTGGGGACCAGCAACGCACGGCGTATGCCGCCCGAGTCGACGCTGTCGACTGCTACACCGGTCTTCCTCTCTATCAATCGCATGCCTGGGTGATCGGAAATGAAGCGATGGGGGTGCAAGATGCATGGCGTCGCGGACCGGTCCGACCGGTCCGCATCCCGATGCAGGGCAAACTAGATAGCCTCAATGCCTCGGTCACCGTAGGCATCTTGCTCTACGAGTCACTGCGCCAACGCGAGGCAGGAAAGGAAGGGAAGGTCCCATGCTAGCCGTCGAGGTGATCGCTGCCAAAAGAGATGGGAAGGTTTTGCGGAAGGATCAGATCGAGTGGTTCGTCGACGGCTATGCGAAAGGGACTATCCCGGATTACCAGATGGCGGCCCTGGCCATGGCGATCTATATCCGTGGCATGTCAGCCGAGGAGACGCATTGGCTGACGCAGGCGATGCTCCACAGCGGCCAAGTGCTACAGCCTGCATCCCAACGCCCTCGCGTCGACAAACATTCCACCGGTGGGCTGGGTGACAAGACCTCGTTGATCCTTGCACCTCTGGTCGCCTGCTTCGATCTGGATGTGCCGATGATCAGCGGTAGGGCGCTCGGCATCACCGGCGGAACCTTGGATAAACTCGAATCGATTCCGGGGTACCGCTGCAATCTGAATGAAGCCGAAATCAGTCGACAGCTTCATCGCATCGGCTGTGTCATCACAGGGGCAAGCCAATCGCTGGTGCCCGCCGACCGAAAGCTCTATGCCTTACGAGATGTCACTGCCCTGGTGCCCTCCATCCCGCTGATCACCGCAAGCATCATGTCAAAAAAACTAGCGGAGAATCTGCATGCGCTTTCGCTAGATGTCAAATGGGGAAGCGCCGCGTTCATGAACGACAAGCCTAGCGCCTTGATCCTGGCCGACAGTTTGAAACGCACCGGCGTCCAGGGCTCCGTCAAGACCACTGCCATCCTCAGCCTGATGGAACAACCTCTTGGCGATTGGTCAGGCAATGCCTGTGAAGTCCACGAATCGATCGCGGTGCTGCGGGGGGAGTCTCTGGGGCCGGTCCGGGAGCTATCGATCGCTTTGTCGGTCCCACTGCTAGTCGATACAGGGCGAGTCGACAGTTGGGATGCGGGTTGGCGAGCGGCGGAAGAGATGCTGGATAGCGGAAAACCTCTCGAACGATTCCTCGCCATGGTGAAAGAGCAGGAAGGGCAACTCGAACAGACGCCTTTTCCTTACCCCGCCACGACGCTGCATGCGATGGAGGATGGCTATCTTCAGGCGATCGACGGGCAGGAGATCGGAAAAGCGATCATCGAACTTGGGGGTGGAAGAAAAGTGGCAGGAGACGCAATCGATCCTCGCGTATCGTTTCGTTCGATCGCGAAGCTGGGTGATCGGGTTCGACGGGGAGATCCAATTGCCGAAATCTGCGCCGGCAATCGCGAGTTGGCAGTTGGCGTTCTGCCGCGCCTGATGGGAGCGTTCCGCTGGTCCGAGTCCGCAGTGGAGGTCCCGCCCCTTTGGGAACAGGTTTCCGACTGATCGATTCCATTTTCTGATCGGAGCAACATGGACCCGACGATCCCCGAACACTTGTTGAAACAACTATTTGAGGAAGCTCGCAGGATCGCCCGCCATGCCTACGCGCCGTACTCAGGTTTCCATGTGGGATGCGCTGTGCTGGATGAGCAGCATCGAATCCATACGGGTTGCAATGTTGAGAATGCATCGTATGGACTGAGCCAATGTGCGGAACGTGGGGCCATCACTTCAGCGGTCGCCAAAGGAAGCCGTCGCTTCATTGCGGCAGCGATCGTCTCCCCGACCTCCGTGACCCCCTGCGGCGCTTGCCGTCAAGTCCTTGTGGAATTCGGGCCGCGCATGCTAATCGCTGTCTCTGGCCTGGAAGCTAATAGCCCGATCGATCGCTACTGCCTGGAAGACCTTCTGCCTCATCGTTTCTCAGGCCGCAGTCTACCCGGCTCTCCCGTCGCCCCATTGCCTACCGATCCACTCCCTGGTTCCGAATCCCCCGGTGGATGATTCGCTGGTGGATGATTCACTGATGGATGGCCAGCGGTGCGTGTGAAAGCGGTGGAAGTCCGCCGGAGGGAAAGGGTGAGCCGCCCCCTGGGAGTTTTCGGGAAGGCTGCTACAACCTCCTACTTGCGGCTTGGTGCAGGGTGTCGCGCAAGCCTAGGATTCGTTTTGGATTGAGGTTTCCTGCTGATGCCCGGAGATCACCCGTCACCTCCCAATCATGCCACCGCCGCTCATTGGATTCGCTACCACGCCCAATGCCGACCAGACGCAATCGCCTGGTGGCAGTGGCACGAGGGCCGCTGGCTGGCATACGACTGGTCGACATGCCATCGCTGGATGATCTGCCTAGCCAGACAGATCCAACAAGAATGCATCCCTCCGGGTAGCCGGATTGCCAGCCAGCTTCCCAATAGCACCGCTTGGTGGCTTCTGGAAGCGTCCTGCCAGGCGCTGGGTTTGGTGCATGTACCAATCGACTGGCGGTGGAGCGACTTGGCGACCCAAGACGTGATCCGGAGAACAACTCCCCATCGGATGGTGATCGACCAGAGCAGGGTCGAGGACGTACGGCTTTCTGGCTTTTCCGATCACCAAATGCTCCGAACCCTGCCTTGTGAGAACGGCTACAGGCCCCCAAACGAAACCAGTGCGACACTGCGATGGGACTGGTTGCCAAAGTCGACCGACGAGGCAACGGACCCCTTCGATTTCGCTTTGTTCGACCCAACCCCAAATTCTCTGTGCACCATCCTCTGGACCTCCGGGACCACACGTTCTCCCAAGGGCGTGATGCTCAGCTACTCCAATCTTGGCAGCAACGCACACGCGAAACTCCTCGCACTCCCGCAATCGCAAGACGACATCCGGCTAAATCTGCTCCCCTGGTCTCATGCCTATGCGAGGACTTGTGAGCTGAGTGCTTGGTGGATCAGCGGATCTCAGTTGGCGGTCGCCTCTGGGAGCCTCGACTGGCATGATATGGCAATCGATCTGCGTCCTACACTGATCAATGCCGTACCGCTTCAACTGAGTCGCTGGCACGACATGATGCTACGCGAGCATGGCGAGGTGTCTCGTGCAGCGATCGAAAAAACTGCAGGCGATCGCCTTCGCTGTCTGGCCAGTGGAGGCGCTGGATTGGCTGAGGAGATTCGCAATCGCTTCGCCAGCGCAGGTTGGCCCATCCTGCAAGGCTACGGGTTGACCGAAGCCTCCCCTGTTGTCTGCTCAAACACACTTGAGGATCTTCAAAGTGGCCGATGGCGTGACGGGAGTGTTGGCCAACCGGTCCAGGGAACCCAACTGCGTCTCGATGCAGAGCAACAGCTTTGGGTTCGAGGCCCACAGCTGATGCTCGGTTACTTTCAGGCCGAGGAGGAAACCCGACAGCGGATGGTCGATGGCTGGCTGGCGACTGGCGACAGAGCCCGCGTGGACCAGCAAGGTCGATGGTTTATCGAGGGGCGACTGGATGACTTGATCGTCCTCCCGTCGGCCAATAAGTTTTTCCCCGCACCGATGGAAACAGCGCTGCGCCGCGCGGGACTTAGCGACTGCTTTGTCTGCCTGGACGCAAGGGACCAGCTGATCGCTTTCGGAATTGCGCGAGATGAAGATTGGATTTTACCGAGCGACGGGGAGATCGATTTCGACCTTCACGCCATGAGGGAAGAGTGCCAGAAGGATCCAAAAGACCACAGCACGCCGATCGTGGGAATGGTGCCGATCGCCAAGCTAGCGACTCTGTTGGATCCGTTTCCAAAGCATCAATGGCCGCGTGCGGTCTACTTGGTTCGTCAGTCTGCCATCGATCTTTCGACCACGCGCACCGCCAAAGGAACATGGATTCGACCGCGAATTCTTTCCCATCTCTTGAGCCTGCTGCGGGAGTCGATCGATTCTGGCGCCTGGGCCGCTGGAACGAAGGAAAATGGCTAAACTGAAGCGAGTTTTGTTCCCTTCCGACTGTCTAGACTGGAGAAGGCATGACCGACACGGTATCGATCGACGGGGTAGCACTGAAGCTAAGCCATCCGATTGCACTGCAGTCCGAGTGGATCGGGCAGCAGGAGACGCTCCGACAGTTGCTCGCCTGCTGGTTGGTAGTCGACGCCAAGGACCAGCCTCTGACGCCTCGCTTGGTTGGCGTCCCTGGTATCGGCAAAACGGCGATGGCGATCGCGGCCGCACAGGCAAGGAAGCAGGATGTTTACATTTTCCAATGCACGGCCGATACGCGACCGGAAGACTTGCTGGTCAGCCCCGTACTGGCCAATGATGGAAGGATTTCCTATCACGCCTCCCCCTTGGTAACGGCGATGGTCCGCGGCGCGGTCTGCATCCTGGACGAAGGGAATCGAATGAACGAGAAGTCGTGGGCCAGCCTCGCACCTCTGTTCGATCAACGCCGATACGTCGAATCGATCGTTGCGGGGATCGCGATCCCCGCGCATCCCGATTTTCGCTGCGCTATCACCATGAATGAAGATGATTCCACCTACGAAATCCCCGATTACATCCTCAGCCGACTTCAACCTGCCATTCCGCTCGGGTTCCCGAATCGGGACGACGAGCTATCGATCTTGAGGTACCATCTGCCGTTCGCGGAAGAAGAAATGCTGCAACTGACCGTCGATTTTCTGCAGCAGGCGCATGAGCTCCATCTCAATTTCTCAGCTCGCGACGGGATCCACGTGCTCCGGTATGCCCTGAAACGTCTGGCGGCCAGCGATCCAACGCACCCGATCGCCAAAGACGACGCTTGGCGAGAGTCGCTAGAGCTATGCCTAGGTCCCTAGGCACTCGATCTGGAATCGCTGGCCGAACGACGGCGGCAAACTCTTGGAGGGGATGCTGTTCCACTAGGCCTGGGTGATTTCCTATTCGACAGCGATGATCCCATGCATCCCGATTATGACGACGATGACGACGATGACGACGATCTTGAGGACGAGGATCGCTGAATGATTGGTCGGTATTTGACCCTCGGTTTGGAATAGGCTACTGTTTCGGTTGCGGGGATTGCGGCCCGTCGGACCAATGTGACTCCACGAGTAAGCTCGGGATGAGCTTGCTGAAGATCCAGCTACCTTCCCATGCCGGCATTCGAAGCCATGGCTGGGATTCGG
>JBJSWM010000391.1:0-839 GCA_046085865.1 Pirellulaceae bacterium | reverse complement strand
AAGCTTCCCGGCGTCGATTCATGTACGTCATCTCCCCAGCGTGGCCTTCTTCCAGCCATCGCAGGAAAGCCACATACGTCGTCGCCTCCTGAGCCGCGACAATTCCCACTGCGTCGAATCCCAGTTCGACGGCATGGTGCTTTAGCGCCATCGACAATTCGTCGGATGGAATCCTCTGGTCGCTCATCGCTGACTGATGGCTTTCTAAGAGCCTGCGGTTCCATGATCCTTCCACTCACACGTCCCTTTTTTATTCTATGCGATCGATGAGGAAGTGCGATCTGCCCTTTCATTTTGGTGCAGTTGAAGACATCCCTAGGCGGTAACGAACATCGACTGCGGTGCATGAGAGGCCTACGGTTTCACACGCATACCGAAGGAGTTCGAGCAAGCTACGGAGCATCAAGTTTCAGAAACCGGGGATCGGACAAAGGAATGCGAGGTGTCGACTTTAGGTCCGACTGCCGATTGGGTGGTTAACTTGGCAAGGAACCAAAGTTGTCATTGAGGCATTGGATCCTGGTACGAACCGGGTCCAAGCGAGAGCCATTTTCGGATGGATCCATTGCGACTCAGGACGAATCGTTCCAGCAGTACGACAAGAAGGGCTGATGCACCGAACATCGGGATGTAGAGGCTCAGGAGAAGAAACATCGCCACGAAGGTGGCTTGAATCCGTGGTTGCACCAATGGTGGTGGTGCCCCTAGAGTCTTGGGAGTGCGTCGTCGCCACCACATCCGAAGGCCACTGACTGACAGTAGCAGCAGTCCGAGCGCCGTCAACAAACCGAGAAGCTGGTTTAGGGGACCGAAAAGCTGACCTTCGTGCGCCGCGATAC
>JBJSWM010000390.1:0-4505 GCA_046085865.1 Pirellulaceae bacterium | reverse complement strand
GACCTTTGGCTTCCCTTCCGGATCCAGCAAATAACACGGCCAGTAAATACGATAGTTTTAACCGTGATATTTGCTTGGTCTAGATTCTATCGTCGATTTTTTTTCGGATTGGTAAGGCATTTTCCGGCATCGTCTCGAGGGACGCATCGACGGTACGACGCATCGATTTCCCTTCGTTACTGGACGTTTAGACGAGGACAACCACCGTTCCCAGCCTCGCCTGTCTCTCCACAAGTCGGCTTGGAAGCAAATCCGGTGCCAAGTGGTTGGCATCCCAATTGCTGAGTCGTTCTTCTGCCGGCGGGAGAGAGGCTTTGGGTTTGTCAGGAGGGGAATGGAGTATGGGATGGCAGAGTTGGCGTCGCATGGTTTGGTTGATCCTGATTCTGTCGATGGTGGGCTGCAGTGCCTCGAACCAGCCTGGGGAGGGGGTGCCGAATGTCCGCATTCTCAATGTCTCCTACGATCCGACGCGTGAGTTTTACCGGGAATTCAACGAGGCGTTTGCTGCATATTGGTTGAAGACCAAGGGGCAGCGTGTGGAGGTGGAGCAATCGCATGGCGGGGCTGGCAAGCAGGCTCGCGCTGTCATGGATGGGCTGGAGGCGGATGTCTTGACGCTTGCGATTGGCTACGACATCGACGTCATGGCGGAGAAGACTCAGCTTCTTCCTGCACAGTGGCAGGAACGCCTACCCCACCAAAGTGCACCCTACACATCGACGATTGTCTTTCTGGTGCGACGAGGCAATCCCAAGAATGTCCGAGACTGGGGGGATCTGGCCAGAGAGGATTTGGAGATCATTACCCCCAACCCGAAGACAAGTGGTGGAGCCCGCTGGAATTATCTAGCGGCCTGGGGCTATCGGGTGATCCAGGAGCTGGGAGGTCTGCAGAAGGTGAAGGATGCCACTGCCGAAGAACGGGAGAAGGCCAATCTGGTTGCCAGGGAGTTCATTGGAAACCTCTTCCGCAAAGTCCCTGTGCTCGACTCCGGTGCTCGCGGTGCTACCAGCACCTTTCTCCAGAGAGGCATCGGGGATGTGTTGCTGACTTGGGAGAACGAGGCCTACATGGCGATGAAGGAAGCGGGGGAGGGGGAGGTGGAGATCGTCATTCCTTCACTCAGTATCTTGGCCACTCCTCCTGTGACGCTGGTCGACCGATATGCCGATCAACATGGGACCCGCGAAGTGGCTGAGGCCTATCTGAAATACCTCTATTCGGACGAAGGACAATCGCTTGCCAGCAAGCATTTCTTCCGTCCCGTATCCGGCCCTGCCGCTCGAAGAGCTCCTTCAGAAGCAGGGGACAAGATCGAGCTTTTTCAGCTTGAGGAGATCTTCGGCGACTGGAAAGCGGCTCAAAAAAGCCATTTCGACGATGGTGGCTCCTTCGACCAGTTGTATCAACCGGAAAAGTGATCCTATCGATCCTCCGATTGCGACTCGACGAATTCAGTCAGAGAGGGAAACATGGCGAGGCGTTCGGCGCTTCCGGGATTTGGCCTGACGATGGGGATCACATTGACCTATTTGAGTCTTTTGGTCTTCCTTCCACTCACCGCGCTGCTGCTCAAGGGGATTTCCCAGACGTGGGAATCTTTTGCGGCGGCCGCCTTTCATCCTCGGGTGCTCGCATCCTATCGATTGACCTTTGGAGCTGCGTTCCTGGCGGCTTTGGTCAACACGATTTTGGGATTCCTGGTCGCTTGGTGTCTGGTTCGATACCGGTTTCCTGGGCGCAAGCTGATCGATGCTTTCATCGACTTGCCTTTTGCGATTCCGACGGCGGTTTCTGGGATCGCGTTGACATCGATCTACGCGCGAAACGGCTGGATCGGGCGGTACCTCGAGTCGGTTGGGCTGGAAGTCGCGTTTCGCCCACTGGGGATCTGCTTGGCGATGGTATTCATTAGCTTCCCCTATGTGATTCGGACTCTGCAGCCAGCTTTGGAAGAGCTGGATCGAGAGCAGGAGGAGGCCGCAGCATGCCTAGGGGCATCTCCCTGGCAGATCGTCTTTCGTGTTTTATTGCCGACTGTGGCGCCAGCGATCGTTACTGGCTTTTCGCTTGCCTTCGCTCGCTCCCTTGGCGAATACGGCTCGGTGGTCTTCATCTCGGGCAACATGCCTTACAAAACCGAGATTACCTCGTTGATGATCATCACGAAGCTGGAGCAGCACGATCTTCTGGGGGCCTCATCGATCGCGACCGTCATGTTGCTTTCTTCGTTGCTGCTGCTTCTGGCGATTCATGCCTTTCAGTGGCGGATGGCGAGGCATAGCGTCCAATGAACCGAGAGGGAGCTGGGAAGTTGACGAAGAAGAGGCAACGGAGCTGGTTGGACCGCTTGGCGTCCGGCCTTGCCATTGCGATGACGATGGTGATTGTGATTGGGCTTCTAGCGATTCCTGTGGCTTCGATTTTCTTCGAAGCGCTTCGGGAAGGATGGAATGTCTTCGCACGGTCGCTTGCCGATCCCGCTGCGATTTCGGCGATACGACTGACCTTGCTGGTGGTGGCCATCGCTGTGCCGCTCAACACCGTCTTTGGAGTGGCAGCGGCCATCGCGTTGACTCGCTATGATTTCCGGGGAAAAACGATCCTGGGATCGTTGATCGACCTACCTTTTGCGGTATCCCCTGTGATTTCCGGTCTCATCTTCGTGCTACTGTTCGGTAGCCAAGGTTGGCTGGGGCCAATCGTAGGAAAGCTTGGGTTTCAAATCATCTTTGCGATCCCTGGGATTGTTCTTGCTACGATCTTCGTCACCGTACCGTTTGTGGCCAGGGAATTGATTCCGCTGATGCAAGAACAGGGGAGTGAGGAAGAGCTTGCTGCCATTTCCCTGGGTGCGACGGGATGGCAGACCTTCTGGCGGATCACGTTGCCGAAAATTCGCTGGGGATTGTTCTATGGCGTCGCGCTTTGTACGGCGCGCGCCCTCGGAGAGTTCGGCGCCGTCTCCGTCGTCTCCGGCCACATCCGCGGCAAGACGACGACGATGCCACTGCATGTCGAGATTCTCTACAACGAGTACAACATCCCCGCCGCTTTTGCGATGGCGTCGCTTCTGGCCGTCGCCGGATTGGCTTCC
The DNA here is from genome assembly GCA_046085865.1 of Pirellulaceae bacterium. Classification (GTDB taxonomy): domain Bacteria; phylum Planctomycetota; class Planctomycetia; order Pirellulales; family Pirellulaceae; genus JBEISR01. The sequence continues at coordinate 1,405 of JBJSWM010000390.1, read as the reverse complement.
CTGGTGGTCAAGGAGTTTCTGCACCATCGCATGACGCGACAGCGGCAGCAAGATGCGATCCAGTTGCCTGGTTCATGAGTCGATCGGCACGAGACAAAGACGGATGTCTGGAAGGCAGGAACAGGAAGATGACGATTGAACTGAGACAGATTCACAAGCACTACCAGCAATTCGCGGCGCTCGATGGCATCGATCTGAAAATTCGGGACGGTCAATTGACCGCACTTCTTGGCCCTTCAGGATCAGGGAAAACCACACTCCTGCGAGTGATCGCAGGGTTGGAGTTCCCCGACAGCAATCCGGGGACTGCGCTGCTTTTTGACGGCAAGGATGTGGCTGCAAGTGCATCAGCCAAACGGCAGATTGGTTTCGTCTTCCAGCATTATGCACTCTTCAAACATATGACGGTGGCCGACAACATCGCCTTCGGTTTGCGTGTCAAGCCGCGCCGTGAGCGGCCGTCAGAAGCCCAGATCAAGGCGCGGGTCGATGAACTGCTCAGCCTGATCCAACTGGCAGGTTTCGGGAATCGATACCCAAGCCAGCTTTCGGGAGGGCAACGTCAGCGCGTCGCCTTGGCCCGGGCTCTGGCGGTCACACCGAGATTCCTGCTCTTGGATGAGCCATTTGGTGCATTGGATGCCAAAGTACGTCAAGGGTTGAGGACTTGGTTAAGGCAGCTTCATGAAGAACTTCAGATGACGACCATCCTAGTGACGCATGACCAGGAAGAGGCGCTGGAAGTGGCAGATACCGTCGTCATTATGAACCGGGGCCGCATCGTGCAGGAAGGGACCCCCGAGGAAGTCTTTCATCGACCCGTGAATCATTTTGTGATGGACTTCTTGGGAAGAGTCAACGTGTTTCGTGGTCGCATGGATGGAGATCAGGCACAGTTGCTGGGAAACCTGGGGGCTCCCAAACCCAGCCAGGAGCAGATCCCACTATTTGTACGTCCCCATGATCTGGAGGTAGATCGGCACCCTGGAGATTCGGCCTTGCCAGCTACCATCCAGAGAATTGGACAAGGTGGTAATTTCGCCAGGATCTATGTGGAGCTACCTGACGGCGGTCACGCCACCGCCGAGTTGCCTTGGTCGCGGTTTCATGAGTTGGGATTGCAACGCGGCGAAAAAGTCTACCTGAGAGCTCGCGCAGCACAGGTATTTTCTTCCGAAGCCTTACCCGCAGACTATCAAATCTGATCTGGCCTCCCGAGGAGAGGGTGAGATCGGTTTGCGGCTCTGCTTTGGGGAGGGTGAGTTCGGTGTTTTAACCCTCCTTCGGGGGGGGTCGTGGGGGAGGAACGACGAAGCGGGGGGGGGGTCACCGTATTCATCCTTTGGCGCAGCATGGTCCGCGATGGATGGTGCTGTGAGAAAAATGCCCTCCCCGCTTCGTCGTT
>JBJSWM010000389.1:0-8148 GCA_046085865.1 Pirellulaceae bacterium | reverse complement strand
CACCGCAATCCCCGTAGCCATCAATCGCCAGATGATGGGTGGTGCGGAAATGGACGTCGACCGCAGATCTCCACCGCTTGGCAGCGGTGGCTACAGGGCGAAGGGCCACAAGAGAAGGGCTTTAAAAAAGAGGCTGGCGACACAGAAAAAAAAGAGGCCAGGACGTTGGTCCTGGCCTCCGGGAAAATTTCGAAGGAACTTCGCTCCAAATATCAACCGTTGGAAGCGCCTTCGGGAGTCGCTGGCACAGCAGGCACTACAGGGGTAGCTGGCGTTGGAACGACCACAGGTGGAGCCAATGGGGCAGGAGCAGGTGCTGGAGGGGCCACCTGAGCCTGAGGGACTTGGAAGAAGAAGCCCATCGGTCCGCCACCACCGCCGATCGATGCCGGCATGTTGGCGACGAAGTTTGCATCCAGCACCTTGGTGATCGTACGCTGAGCGTCGCTCAGATGAGCCGACGAGTAGGCGTCCAGTCCACCTGCTTCCAAAGCTGCATCAACCTTCTTCTTGATCTCCTTCAGTTGCATCGCGGCTAGAGTCCGGATGGTCTGCTGAGCGGCATTGCCACCGTCCATCAGCGTCAAGTCAACCAGACGCCCCAGATGCTCGCGCTGAAGATTTCTACGAAGCGAGCTGACCCGAGGCTTGCGAGTGGTCGACTCCCCTTCGGGCTTGGCATCCAGTTCGGTCCAGGCGGCCTGAGTGACCTTGTCGAGCATTTCTGGGAGCGTCAGCGCATCCTGGTCTGCAGGAATCATCTGCTCGTTGTCAAAAACCCGTCGCAGGGTGCTTGGGTTGAGCAACATCGTCATGACCGAAGCCTGAATGCCCATGATGCGATCGTTGACTTGGTAGGTCCCATCGCCCATGGAGCGAGCCCCTTCGTCGATCCACTTGTCACTGGCCAGACGCGCCTGAATCGCTGGGCTCAGCCCGAACGCTTCGTCGCGGAACGACTGAGCGATCATGAACTCCAGTGCTTTGCGCTGCTGGTCGACAGGAATCGGCGTCAGCGACTTGCGGTCGCCTGGATCCCCCTTCTTGTCGCGGATGATGTTGGCACCGCCAACCCAGCCAGCCATCATGCTCAGCGCCTTGGTCTGCTCGGACAAGGTCAGCTCAAAGCCACGCCGTGCCTTGGCCCAGCTGTCGCCAGGCTTGACGAACTTTTCCAGCAAACGGTCGCGGTACATCTTCACCAGACGCATCTGGTTCTGAGCGTAATCGAGTGGATCCTTGCTGTAGTCATATCGACGCGCCAGAGGATCGGCTCCGCCGGTATCTTCGTCGGTCGCATACTGCAATTCCGGCTCATTGACCCGCTTGAGAATTTCCGGCAACTTCGACTCGTCGGGGGTGTAGCCATACTCGATCGCCCACATGTCGTAGGGACCGATTCCGATCATCGTCCAGTCTCCCTTCACAGGGCCGGCTTCCAGAGGAATGTTGATCGGAAGGTAATCCATCACCGATCCGGCAAGCGTCTTCTTTCCCTTGACAGCATCGCTGTTGATCTCGTCCAGCTTGTAGACGCTGGATGCCTTGAAGTTGTGGCGAAGTCCAAGCGTGTGTCCCACTTCGTGAGCTACCAGTTCGGCCAGCAAAGGACCGATGAACGATTCGGGCATGCCATCGAGCATCTCTTCCTTCGGCTTGTCGGATTTTTCTCCTTCTTCCGCCATGGCAGCCATCGCGAAGGCCATCTGAGCGAAGGCCATGTCAAGCTGCTTGCCGCGAGCGGCCAGGCAGAACCCGTTGACTTGGCTGGTGCGGCCCACCAAACCGTCGAAAGGATCATCGCCAATCAGCGAAGTCCCAGCGTTGGCAAGCGGATGGCCAGCATGAGGCAGGGTGGCGGTGGCAGCGATCTTGGCAGCAACGTGCGCCTGATTGCTGGCATCAGCGAATCGTACGCGGGGATCCCAGTGGGGCTTGGTCGCTAGCCATGCCATCGTCTCAGGACTCATCCCCTCCATCGCCACTTCCGGCAGCAGGTCCTGAAACTGGAAATTGAAGTGTCGGATCCAGCCATCGGTCAGGATGATGTCGGCGTCGAGGATTTCTCCTGTCAGCGGATGAACGCGGCTGGGACCAATCGCCGTACCGACATTATTGTTGAGCCAACGGACGAAATTGTACTGAACATCTTCGGGATCGAGATCCATGTTGGCGCCGGTCTGAGAGTCTTGGTAGATCACTTCGATCGCATCGGAATAGCCGACGTTTTCAAAAGCCTTGTTCCAGTATTCGATCCCTTCCTTCACCCAGCGGCGGTAGCGGACCGGTGTGGTGTGCTCGATGTAGAAACGGATTGGCTTGACTGGCGGAGACACCTTCAGGTTGGGGTCTCGCTTTTCCAGTCGCCAGCGGTTGACGAATCGAACCCGAGTCCGCTCGTCCTGGTAGATTCCGAGGTCCGAGTAACCGGTAGTGAAATACCCAATTCGCTCGTCGGCCTTCCGCGGCTTGTAGCCCGACTGCTCAGGCACTTCGCTGAGCGAGTAATGAATCGTCTGTAGCTTGCCACCGTTTCCGACGATCTCAAAAGCCAGTTCGATGTTCTTTGCGAAAGCCTTTGCTTTTTTGATCTTCACCAACCCTGGGTCGGTAGCGCGAATCCCAGCACCAAACAGCTTGGCAGCTTGTCCGACGAAAAGCGAATCGGCATCGATCAGCGGACCACCCCGAGGCACCATGGTCACGATCGGCACATCCAACAGCACGGTGTCAGTAAACAGCCGTCGCACCGAAGACTTCGATTCCTCTTCACCAGTGGATCGAATCTCCGTGTTGGGCATGATCAACGCCAGACGCTTGTTGTACATCCGCCAGTAGACGTAGTAGTCCCCAGCTTGCAGTCCGGCGTACTCATCGCCACTGCTAACCGTCAGCGCCAGAAAGTACTTCTTCTGCTCGAAGTCCTTGGGCAATTCGACGAACATCTGTCCGTCGCGGTCACGCGTCCAAATGTTGCACAAGGCGGGCTGGTCTGGAGATCGCGAATCGATCTTCTGAAATCCCTCCACCACCTTCTCCATCGGTGGATAATCGGGTTCCTGTGCCACGCCTGGCGCTGCACCGAGCGCCGTCACCAGAGCGGCCGAAAGCGCCGCGGCCAATGCCCTTCGAAGGGTCGTTACCGATCGAGCCATCGAGATGATTCCTTTACAGAAAAAAGTTCTCCGGTGGGGACCAGGCTGTGACGCACCCACCTGAGGCGAAGTCTCCGGTTGCCGATTTCCTTGGACGCAGCAGAACGCAAAACATTCCGCCGTTTTCAATGACGTCCGCCCAATCGACTCTCCCCGTATCTTAATCAACCGGCGATTGTAGGCGATTCAAACGGACTAGAGCCCCCAAAAAGCCCAACTTCATCACCCTAGACAATCCGTTCAACCGTTATCATCCAAAAGCCCTGCAGCTTCATTAGCTTGCCTTATGATAGAAAGCATCGCTGGCTTTAGCCATCAGGCTTGCTTCACCACCAGAATGGGGCAATGAACCTGCCGGACGATGGCTTCGGCGACCGAGCCGAGGAGGAGTCTCTTGAGTCCATGACGGCCGTGGCTGGGGACAATCACCAAATCCACCTTCAACTCGTCGGCTCGTTTGCAAACGACCGAGGAGGGGTCGCCCAAAGCGACCTCGAAGACCATGCCTCGATAACGATCGTCGGCGAACTCCTGCTGCATCGCCTTGAGGCTGGCGTTGAGTCGATCGGCGGGATCGATGTCGGTGTAGATCGCACCCGAGTCGACTGGCATCAGGAAGGGGCTGACATGGAGCAGAATCACGCGGGAAGGATCGCCCGTGCATTCGATCGCCAAGTCGACTGCATGCTTGCAGAACCCATCGAAATCAAAGGGAACGAGCACTTTTCCGCCAACCGACCATGCCATGATCTCTCTCCTGAATTGGGATCTCTTCTTGGGGTGCCGTGAAGTGACAGTATTTCGGGCCATCGAATTCAGGACAGCCCGCTCCCAGGTGGGAAGCGATCGCTTCCCGCATCGAGGCACCCCGCCTTGGTTCATTGTTCCCCGGGGGAGCGCCAGCGAATAGAGCCTATTTTTTCCTCGGTCTTCTGAATTGCGGCCACCGACCGCACTTCGTTGCCCCACCGCTACACTACAGGGGCCTCCGACTTGGTGGTGCCTTCAAGGTGCCCAGCGGTTGGCCCAAAGCCCCAGTGAAAAGAGTGGCAACATGAGCCAGGAGGAGATGTTTCCTGCCAATCGCTCGACCGATCTTTTGGACCGTGTCCGGGCGGGAGAGTCGGGTGCTGTCGATCAATTGCTCGACTACCATCGAGGCTCGATCCAACGCATCGTCCAACTGCGGCTCGACCAGCGGATCCGTCAGCGAGTCGATGTCAGCGATGTCGTCCAGGAAGTGCTCGTCGAGGCAAGTCGGCGATTGCGTGAATATCTCGATCGGCCCGTGATGGCATTCCCTCTCTGGATCCGTCAGATCGCAATGGACCGCGTGATCGACGCTCATCGGCGCCACCGACGGTCGGCCAAGCGAAGTGTGGACCGTGAGCAGGAGCCAAAGCGAGCCGACTCGGAAGATCACTCGGGGACGCTTTTGCCGCAGCAACTGGCAATCGACCGTCAACTGACACCGGCCGCAGCGCTCCTGCAACGGGAGATCGTCGGGCTGGTTCAGGAGGCGGTCCAGCGGCTTCCCGATCAAGATCGGCAGATCATCCAGTTGCGTCATCAGGAACAGCGATCCAATCAGGAGATCGCCAGATTGTTGCGATTGACCGAACCGGCAGCGAGCATGAGGTACCTGCGTGCCTTGCGTCGCCTGAGGCAACTGATGGCCGACCCCGAAACGGTCGCGGATCACGATTCATGAATCAGACGACAGAATTGTCAGCGGAGGCGAAGGACTTCCGCTTGGCCGAACTCTTGGTGCAGATCAGTCATCGTCGTCAGCTTGGCGAATCGGTGGAACTGGAGTCGTTCTGCCGTCAATTTCCGGAGCACGCCACCGAACTGCGAAGTCTATGGGGCGTGCTGATGCTGACCGAAGCAGCGGCTCAGTACCACGACACTCCCGACCCAAAGCTCGATCCTGCCATCGGTCAGCGTCCACCTGCTGCCGCCGCCCAACTGCCTCGCGTTTTCGGTGACTTTGTGTTGCTGTGCGAACTGGGCCGTGGCGGGATGGGGGTCGTCTATTTGGCCGATCAGCCCAGGCTGGGCCGCTTGGTGGCAGTCAAGTGCCTGCTGGAACACCGCGCCCTGGTCGATACCGATCGCAAGCGATTCCTTGCCGAAGCGCAGGCCAATGCCAAGCTGGATCATCATGGCATCGTCCCGGTCTACCAAGTGGGAGAACAGGATGGAACCCCCTACATCGCGATGCAGTACGTCCCTGGTGTCAATCTCGCCCAGCGATTGCTGCAAGGTCCGATTCCAACACGCCAAGCGGTGCAGTGGATTTCGCAGGTGGCCCGAGCGGTCCACTTTGCTCACCAACAAGGGGTGCTTCATCGCGACCTCAAGCCGTCGAACATCCTGATCGACGAGCATCAGCATGCTCGGCTAACCGACTTTGGCTTGGCGAAAATCATATTGGGCGACAGTTTGCAGCGGCGAGCCGACTTGACGGCCACCGGGGACCTTCTGGGGACACCGATGTACATGAGCCCCGAACAGGCATCAGGCAATGGTGCGGGACTGGGCCCACAGTCGGATATCTACAGTCTGGGAGCTGTTCTCTACGAACTCTTGACCGGGCGTCCACCCCATCGTGCCACCACCCCACTTCAGTGGATGCGGGAAGTGATCGACGAGGACCCCGTCCCCCCCAGGATGCTGCAGCCAAGCCTGGACCGCGGCCTTGAGATGATCCTGATTCAATGCCTTCAAAAACCTCCCGATCTCCGCTACCCCAGCGCCGAAGCCTTGGCAGATGATCTGGATGCGTTTTTGGCCGACGAGCCGATTCAGGCACAGTCAGGACACTTGGCGCAGGTTTTCGCTAGGCTGTTTCGGGAAACACACCATGCAGCCGTCCTGGAGAACTGGGGGTTGCTTTGGATGTGGCACGCGGTCGTCCTCCTGATCGCTAGCGCGGCGACCGAGGCGATTCGCTGGAGCGGAACACTCTCCCGCATCCCCTACGCCGCGTTGTGGGTGGTGGGCCTGAGCGCCTGGGCTGCCGTTTTTTGGCTGCTTCGCCGGCGCATGGGACCAGTGACCTTCGTGGAACGCCAGATCGCGCACGTCTGGGGCGCCAGCATGATCGCCACCGCTTCGCTGTTCCCTCTGGAAGCATGGCTGGAACTTCCCCATCTAGCGCTCAGCCCACTCCTGGGTGTCATCAGTGGGATGGTCTTCATCATCAAGGCAGGGATTCTCTCAGGCATCTTCTACATCCAGGCGATCTGCCTTTTCCTTTGCGCCATCGCCATGGCGATCTTTCCTGATGTGGCTCACCTGATCTTCGGTGTCGTATCAGCCGCCTGCTTTTGGATTCCTGGCGCGAAGTACCACCGGCAAAGCCGACGACCTCTGCAGGGCACAGCGCCTTAGGATTCGGTACACTACTCGAAGATCCTTCGAGCTTCATCCCACAATCTTCCCCCTGCGTTCCTTCCTGCCCAGCTTGCGAGGTGGACCGATGCTGCGTCTTGTTTTCCCATGGCTGCTGGCCTTTGCGTTCCTTCCCGGTTGCTCCCAAAGTTCCACCCCCGCACCCTCGACCCCCGACACCTCCAAGTCCACCTCACCAGATCGATCGCAACCCTCCAATGACTCAACAAAAGGGGAAATTCGAGGCGTCATCGGTCTGTCGATTCTGACGACAGCCAATCCATTCTTTCCAGAGATCGGCAGGGCGCTCAAGGAGGAGGCGGCCAAGCATGGTTACCAGGTGGAAATGGTCAGCGGCGAGATGGATGTTGCCAAACAGCGGGACCAAGTCAAGGATTTTCTCGTCAAGAAGGTCGCGGCGATCGTCCTGACCCCCTGCGATTCGCGCGCGATCGGCACCGCGATTCAAGATGCCAACCAAGCGGGTATCCCCGTCTTCACCGCCGATATCGCCTGCATCGCCCCGGAAGCCAACGTCGTCACCCACATCGCCACCGACAATTACGCCGGCGGCAAACAGGCCGCCCTGGCGATCTTCGAAGCGCTCGAAGGGAAAGGCAAGGTGGCGATTCTCGATTTCCCCCAAGTCGAAAGCGTGATGCTGCGGACCAAGGGATTCTACGACCAGCTGAAGGATCTGACCGAAAAGCAGAATGCCCAAATCGAGGTTGTGGCAAGCCTTCCGGGAGATGGCGCCAAGGACAAAAGCTTTAAGGCGATGCAGGACCTGCTGCAGGCCCATCCGGACCTCCGGGGCGTCTTCGCCATCAACGATCCCTCGGCTCTGGGTGCATGCTTGGCGATCGAGGCAGCCGGTCGTCAGAAAGAAGTCGTCGTCGTCGGCTTTGACGGACAGCCCGACGGACGACGCGCCATCGAAGAAGGAAAAATCTATGCCGACCCGGTGCAGTTCCCAGACCGCATCGGACAGGAAACCATGCGCACCATCGTCCGATACTTCGACGGGCAGGAAGTCCCCAAGGAAATTCTCATCCCCACCGAACTGGTTCGCCAGTCGAAAACAGCTCAGCCCTGACCCTTCCCCCTCCGACTCACGCGACAGGCGCCTCCCATCGCTTGGGGCTGCATGGCCCGCGATCGATAGAGCCAAAGAATAAGAACCTCCCCGCTTGTCCCTCGCGACCCTCCCAAGGGAAGGGTGAGATCTGATGGCGACTCGGCGTTAGGGAGGCTGAAGGCTCCTTTTTCACCCTCCCTCAGAGAGGGTGAGATCTGATGGCGACTCTGCGTTAGGGAGGCTGAAGTCTCCTTTTTTACCCTCCCTCAGGGAGGGTCGCTGAGGAGGAACGACGAAGCGGGGAGGGCTAGGCCGCGTTCCTGACTAGAAAACAATGAAGTTCCAGAACAAAGAAATCGACCGAAACGGTAGATCGGGTCAAGCAAGAAGGAAAACCACACCTTTCGGTCGCGGTGATTTCAATCAGCCGAATAACCTTTTTGCAGATGCCGATGGACCTCCTCCACAATCTGCTCGGGTTCCACCATGCGGCCATCGCCGATCTTTCGGCAGCTTAGC
>JBJSWM010000388.1:0-1150 GCA_046085865.1 Pirellulaceae bacterium | reverse complement strand
GCGATCGGACCCGATCGGGGTATTTCTGGGCGAGGTCTTCGGCTTGCGAAAAGTCTTGCGAGAGGTCGTACAGTTCCCAGACGTCGCGATCGGGGTCCCAAGCCTTGATCCGCGCCGCGGTGCCGGGGGTATCCCAGGGGACGAACGGGCCGAAGGTGCAGGCGTACCACCCTTCGTGATAGATCCCGCGGCTGGCGTTGTTTTCGAAATACTGCGTCTTCTTCTGACCCGGCGCATCGGCTTCTTCGAAGGTGTATCGAAAACTGACCCCGTCGATCGGGTCCTGGACATAGCCGTTTACCTCCTGAGGCTGCGGTATCTCCAGAATGTCATACAAGGTCGGGACAATGTCGTTGACATGATGGAACTGCGATCGCACCTTCGGATCGGGCTGGATCCCCTTGGGCCAACTGACCACCATCGGATTGCGCGTTCCACCAAAATGCGCAGCGACCAACTTGGTCGACCGAAACGGGGTCGACCCAGCCCACGCCCAACCAGCGTGGTACATGTTGTCCGTCAACTTCCCACCCAGCGCCGGCAACCCACCCAATCGCTCCAGCGCCCCCAACTGCTGTTCGATCGTGTTGGGGATATTGTTCTGCGCCAGCAGTTCGCTGATACTGCCTCGCTGCCCCTCGGCACTCGACCCATTGTCACCAAAAATGTAAAAGACAATCGTATTGTCGCTCAGCCCCATCGCGTCCATGCCGTCGATCAACCGCCCCACCTGCGCATCGGTATGCTCCACAAACCCAGCATAGATCTCCATCAATCGACTCTGGAACGGCCGCTGTGACTCAGGGATCCCCTCCCAACCCTCCATCGTCACATCCCGCGCCGTCAGCTGCGCACTCTCAGGAATCACTCCCAGCTTTTTCTGACGATCGAAAACGCGCTGCCGATAGGCATCCCAGCCTTCATCGAACTTGCCGCGATACCTGTCGGCCCACTCGGGAAAAATATGATGCGGGCCATGCACCGCTCCCGGTGCCCAGTACATCAAAAATGGCTTGTCGGGTGCAAACGCCTGATGCTTCTTCAGCCACTCTAGCCCCTGATCGACCAGATCCTCCGTCAGATGGTACTTTGGGTCGTCATGCGGTGGCTCCACCGGCGTCTGGTTCTCGTACAGACGTGGCTCCCACTG
>JBJSWM010000387.1:0-6818 GCA_046085865.1 Pirellulaceae bacterium | reverse complement strand
CTGAACCACGGCTCCCTGAACCACGGCTCCCTGAACCACGGCTCCCTGAACCACGGCTTGCTGCTACCTTGTCTCGGCCACCTAGGGCTACCCATGTCGCCCTCGCCAGCGGCCCTTTTTCCATGCTTCGGACCGTTCCTGACGCCGTCTACTGATGGCTGCCGAGAACCGGGAGGTTGCGGAAAACTTATTCAGGCAGACTAGGATCTCCTTTTGGCAGAGCGGAAAGACTGGGGCGGAAATCGGACTTCCGAAGCGGTTTGGGAGGCAAGGGCTTTTGCCGCCGACCCCGTTCACCCAGCACCACCCATGCGACCCATTTTCTCAGGTTTGGCGATCCGCAGCGATGCACCACAGGAAGGTGATGATCTTGACGTATCGACCGGTGGAAAGCTACTTTCGCCCGCTGGATGGCGTGGCAACGGAAGGTTGAAAACGCCATCCAACTGCTTGGAATTCTTGCGGTCAGCAAGATTTCGTGGGTGGCATGCGGCAGAGAAACTGCCGATGGACTTTTCCTTCTGGGACGATGCCGAAGCAAGGAAGCGGGGCAACGATGAGTGGCCTTTGGAAACGAGCGATTGAGACGGCAAGTCTTGGCGTCGCTTTCTTTTGGATTGCGGGCTGCACCGTCCCATGGAAGAAGCAGGAAGAGCCGACGTTGGAGGACCGAGGTGCGTCGGTGCGCGCCTTGCTTTCCAGCGAGGATCGTCCTTCGCTGGTGCATGAAATCGCCGTGCCGATCGGGTTGGAGCAACGGGTCTATGAATCGTATGGATTGGTGACAGGGCTTTACGGGACCGGCGGCGATATCGCCCCCAGCGCCCAGCGCGAATTCATTCTCAACGAGATGCGCGCTAATGACGTGCACAAACCTCAGGAACTGCTGGCCAGTGGCCGAGTCGCCTTGGTGAAAGTGTCGACGATCTCTGCACCTGGTGCGATGAAAGACGATCGAGTCGACGTCACCGTGGAGATTTCCAAGCAGTGCGATGCCACCAGCCTTTACAACGGCACCCTCCTGGAAGCTCGGCTCCAAGAGTTGAGAGCGATTGACGATGACAAACTACGGAAGACTCTGGAGAAGGCCAAAGCCAAAGGCCCGATCTTTCAGCTACCGCGGGACTTCACCTTGGAGAGCCAACTGCAGGAGGGCAAGGGTCGCATCCTGGGTGGTGCGAAGCTTCAGGAGACACGCATCCTGGGGCTTCGGATCCGCAAGGACTTCGAGCATGTGATGACGACCAACATGTTGGGAAAGGCGATCAACGACCGATTTTCCCACCACGACGGCATGAGGAAACGGGGGGCCGCTGTCCCCAAGGACGACGGCTTCATTCAAATCGATCTACCCGCTCGGTATCGACAGGATCCCCGTCACTTCATCTACGTCGTTCTGCACCTTGGATTTTTGGAAAACGGGGACCGTCGGACCGAACGGATGGATCGCTGCCGGCAGATGCTTGCGGAACCCAAGACAGCTCGGCAAGCAGCGATGCAGCTGGAAGCCTTAGGAGAAGAAGGTGTGCCCCTTCTTCGCGAAGGCATGGCGCACCCCAACCCCGAGATTCAGTTCTACAGCGCTTACTCGCTGGCCTACCTGAATGATCCCGGCGCTATCCCGATGCTGGAACAGCTTGCGCAGCAGCAACCGGCCTTCCGAGGTCTGGCCCTGATTGGCCTTTCGGTGCTCGACCATTTCCAGGCCGGGGAAGCTCTGGAAAGATTGCTGCAGTCGCCAGAGCCTGAGGTGCGATATGGAGCGTTGCACGCGCTGCGGAAGAGGGACGACGGCAAACGCTCCATCCACGCGCAGTGGATCGGTGAGACGGTGGAAGTGGTGATGGTGCCCAGCGCCCTTCCGCTGGTGACAGTCGCTTTGGAAACTGCCCCCGAGGTGACATTTTTCGGTGACTCCCCTCCGCTGCAGCTCGCGCAGCATCACGAGATCAACCCGCGTCTTCTGGTGCGTCCCGATGGGAAGGGCCAAATCCGTATCGTTCGCTTTCAACCGGGGGACGAGGATCGCGTTCGACTGGTGCAATCCGACCTTCGCAGCGTTCTGACGGGACTCTCTGAAGTGGGAGCCACCTACAACGACATGATCCAGTTTCTCGATCAGGCCAAAGCTGCATCCTGGGTATCCACTCCGATTGCCTTCAACCCTCGCCCGACACTTGGCCGAGCCTACCAGCGGGACGGGGAGTCTTCCGAACTGCAGATCGATGGGGAGATGTCGGAAGGCGACTTTGGTGGCCTGGGCTCCGATAGCGCCAAGCCGAAGGACGAATCGTCGGGGTCATGGCGTTGGTGGCCATGGGGTCGCAAAGCGGAAGCGGATTCGGTCACCGACACCGGGTCCAAAGCCGGTGCCTCCGAAGCCATTGAAACTCCGGAGAAAGAGAAGACCACCACCCTGTTGCTCGATGCAGGCAACTCCCCTTGAAGGATGACTTGCCTCCATGCTGACCGCACTGGAACTCCAGGGATTCAAAAGCTTCGCCGATCGGACTCGCTTTGAGTTCCCCGATGGGATCACGGTTGTCGTTGGTCCCAACGGTTCCGGAAAGTCGAATATCGTCGATGCCATCAAATGGGTGCTCGGCTCCCAGAGCGCCAAGAGCCTTCGCGGCGCCGACATGGCCGATGTGATCTTCAAGGGATCCGCTTCGGGGGGCCGCAAGCCTGCACAGGCGGCCGAAGCGACGTTGGTCTTCGATAACTCTCAGTCTCAGCTCCCCATCGAGGCGGCCGAAGTCCAAGTGACTCGGAGAGTCTTCCGCAGCGGGGAGAGCGAATATCTGATCAATCAACAGCCCTGCCGACTGAAAGACATCAAAGACCTCTTTCGTGGGACAGGCGTGGGGGTCGATGCCTACAGCCTGATCGAGCAAGGGAAGGTCGATCGGATGCTTCAGGCAACCTCCAAGGACCGACGCTTGATTTTCGAAGAAGCGGCAGGAATCAGTCGCTTCAAAGCGAAGAAAGTGGAAACCGAACGAAGGCTGGCGAGGGTGGAGCAGCATTTGCTGCGACTGAAGGACTTGGTCGATGAAGTTGGGTCGCGTTATCACAGCCTGCAGCAACAGGCATCGCGAGCCAGTCGCTACCGAGCGTTGACGGGGGAACTGCAACAGTGGCGCGTTCGCCTTGGGCTTACCGACCTCCAGAGCCTCCAGAGAAAACGAGATGCGGTGGAGCAGCAGAGGCAGGAGTGGCAGACGACCAGCCGAAAGCAGAAAGAAGAACTGGAACGGTCGGAAGCATCGGTTGGCGAGTGCGAAGCTCGCTGCCAGGAGTCGATCGAGCGGGTGCGAGCGATTCGCGAATCGCTGTCGCAGTTGCGACAGCAGATCGTGCGTCTGGAAGGGGACCGCGACCGCTATCTGGAGCGGGTTGAAGAGCTGCATGGGGAACGCGAGCGGCTAGCGGCGCGGCTTCAAGGCCTGCGGCAGCGCGTCGTTTCGACCGAGGAACAGTTCGAAAAGCTGTCGCAGTCGCATCAGCTCCATCAGGAGGAACTGCAGCGCGTCCGACAGCGCGTTCAGGAGGCGGTGGAGCTGGAGGGGCAAACGTCGCAGAGCGTTGCGGATCTCAAGGGGCAGTTGGAGCTATTGCGGGGCATGGCGATCGAAGCCACCCAGGCCTGTCAAGAGCTTCGAGCACGCAAGAGTTCGCTCCAGCAGAAGTCGCTCCTGATGGACTCCCATCTCCAGGAAATCCAAGGGAAAGCAGCACGTCTGGCGGAATCCGCCAGACGAAGAATCGAAAAGAAACAAGGATTGCTCGATCAACGACAGGAATGGTCGCTTCGATGGGACGAGGCAAGAAGCAGGCAGGCGGAAGCCTACCAGGGGCTGCGGCAATTGAGAGAGCGGCTGCTGGCCTATCAGGATGAGGCGGTTGATCTGCAGGGAAAAGTCCAAGGGATCCGCGAACGATTGGCGATTTTGGAACAGCTGGAGAGCGAACAGGAGGGGATTGGAGTCGGCACACGAACGCTGCTGGAGCAAGCGAGGCAATCGAAAGAAGCCCCCTGGAGATCGCTGCGGGGCATGGTCGCGGATCTGATTCAGACCGAAGTCCATCTGGCTCCTTTGATCGATGCAGCTCTGGGGACAGCCGCCGAAACACTTGTTTTGGAAGACGACCAAATCATCCACGCCCTTCGCTCAGGCGCCTGCCCGATCGAGGGACGTGTTCAGCTGCTACGATTGGACCGACTGGCCGCCAGACGCTCCGGCGAAAAAATCCAGCTCGATGGCCTACGCGGTGTGCTGGGGCGAGCTGACCGCTTGGTGACCTGCGCCGATGACCTGCTGCCGCTGGTCCGATTCCTGCTCGGCACCACCTGGCTTGTCGACTCGCTAGATACCGCGCTCGATCTGAGCCATCTTCGGGGCGCTGGCCTGCGATTCGTAACCGCCTCGTGCGAACGAGTCGATCCGGATGGGACACTGACTTTCCACGCGCTCAAGAACGGCCCTGGCCTGATCGTTCGAAGAAGCGAGCTGCTGAATGCTCGTGCCCTGCTGGAACAGACCGATCGCATGGCGGCCGAACATCAACGCAAAGTCGCTCGACTTCACGCGGAGATCACCAAAGCGGAACAGCAGGCCCATCACTGCGATCAGAGGGCGGCGGCAGGGGAACAGCGCATCGCGATGATTGAAGCCGAGATCGCAACGATCGATGAGGCCATTATGGATCATTCCAAGCAGGTGGAGTCGCAGCAGGCAAAGGTGCGGCAACTGGAGCTGGACAGTGGTGGGATTCGCAAGGATTTGGAACGGTGTGAAGAGGAGCTTGTGGGTGGCGAGCAGCAGATGCACGCGATCGAAGTGAAGATCGATCTGGCGAAAGAAACTTGGGAAGCTGCGCTCCGCCTGCGGGACCAGCAGCACGATGCAACGACGGCGCTGCGAATCGAACTGGCGAAGGAAGAGCAGCGAGCCGAAGGGGAAGGGGCGATGCTGCTGCAATGGTCCAAGGATCGTCAGGAGCGGCGGTCAGCCGTTCGCGAAAGCCTCGATGGATGGGCTGCGCTGAAGGTTCGCGAGGAACAGTTGCAACTAGCGACTCTGGAACTCACCAGCGAACTGGCATCGCTCCATCTCAAACAACAAGATCTGCAACAATCCCTGTCGCAACTGGAAGGTTACTCGCAGCAGCGTCAGCAGGAACTGGTCGACGCCCGCCAGACCCTGGATCGCCTGAGGAGGCAGTGGGAACGCAGCGAGGATCGGCTGAAAGATCTCGATCACGAAGAGGAGGTCGCAACCAAGTCGGCCGAAGAACTGATTCAGAGGTACCTGGAAGAATACCAGATCGACTTCGATGACCCGATGAATATCGAACAGATCGAACTTCTCAAGGATCGCCACGAGGCGGAACGGCACATGAGCCGATTGAGGCAGGAGATCGCGGAAATTGGCTCGGTCAATATGGAAGCACTCAAGGAACTCGACTCCCTGCAGGAGCGATTCCAGACTTTGCGAGGCCATCACGCCGATCTGGTAGCCGCTAAAGAATCGCTCGAAAAAGTCATTCAACGGCTCAACGAGCAATCGCGCAAGGTATTTCTCGAGACACTGGAGGCCGTCCGGCGCAACTTTCAGGAACTATACCGAAAGGCGTTTGGTGGTGGCCATGCCGATTTGATTCTCGAACAAGGCGAGGATGTGCTGGAATCCGGAATCGAAATTGTCGCAACACCTCCCGGAAAAACATCGCTACATAATTCCCTGCTGAGCGGCGGGGAAAAAGCGCTGACGGCCGTTGCACTGATCATGGCGATCTTCCAGCACCGGCCCAGCCCCTTTTGCGTCCTGGATGAGGTGGATGCCCCCTTTGATGAAGCGAACATCGGACGCTTTGTTCAGGTCCTGAAGGAATTTCTCGACTGGACCAAGTTCATTGTCGTGACCCATTCCAAGAAGACCATGACGGCCGCCAACACCCTCTACGGCGTCACCATGCAGGAAAATGGAGTCAGCGTTCAGGTTTCGGTCCGCTTCGAAGATGTCGATGACCAAGGCCGCATCCTGCCGCGTCGCGGTGGTGCCCAACCCAAGGTCGCGTGAACCGGTGGATGACAGGCCGATTCTGCGGCCCCGCGGACTTTGTGGCCATTCAGGGAACCCGCAAGGCGATGCCTTGACGACTGCCTGGGATACCAATCCCTAGATGTTCATCGCCACGTAAGCTCCCAGACCTCCTGCAACCAGAGAGGCAAGCCAGTAGCTGAGCGTTGTTCCGGGGTTATCTCGAAACCGCATCGTCCCATAAATCAGAGAATAGCCCGGAATCAAAGTACAAAGCACCCCTTGCTTGCGACTTTCCCTGTATGCCTTTGCCGTCAGAACCAGATGTGCAAAGAGGTCGATCAGGGCCGCCACCAGGAATCCCACCCCCGCAAGGGTCACAAGAACCGGGAGACGCTGGACTCGCCCGATGGGAGTCCCCTCAGGTTGCATTCCGATCACTCGAGCGTCGACCAGAATGACGCCCGCGGTTGCGCAAAGCACGAATCCAAGCAGCGTCGCGAGAATGACCCACCAGGGAGTTCCTGAGTCGAGCATACGCTCGGCGGACGCTTTTTCACGGCGCATCATCTGCGCCGCTTCGTTCAGATGCTTGTTGCCGAATTCCTGGCCCGCCGACGCCAGTTCATGCCCCTCCAATTGCTCGTTGCTGTCAGTCCGATAACCACATTGAATGCAAAGCACCGCTGCCCCCGGCATCGAAGCGTCGCATTTGGGGCAGAAACGTCCCTTCTTTTTCGCCACCCCCGCCTCTTCCAGCAACTCGGCCAGACC
>JBJSWM010000386.1:0-17904 GCA_046085865.1 Pirellulaceae bacterium | reverse complement strand
CTTCAGGCGCTTGTATTCCCAAAACCAGCTGACGATTGTCTGGGAGAAAATGGACTCTTTTCGTCCAGAGACCCGGTCGTCTCCAGCTTTCTCATTATAGCGAGTCGTTGTCGGTCTGAAGATCGATGCGAGCCATTTCCTGGGCGTTCCTGAGATAGATCTGCGATCCGACCACGGCGAGGGGATTCCAGGTGGTGCCCTGGAGCACTGGGAGGCGCGCCAGCAATTCTGGCTTGGACCGATCGGCTGTCACCACCACCAACTCCCCGGATTCACTGGCGATCACTAGATTTTTTTCAACCAGAAGGACCTGGCCATGCCCATAGCGACCCTGCCGCCAAAGCCGCTTCCCCAATTCGAGTTCGACGCATTCCAGGATGCCGTCGTTCAATCCGTAGGCGACATCCCCATCGACCACCGCCGAGGTGAATTTGGTTCTCAGCAGCGGCGTACGGCTCCAAATTTCGTTCGCTTGCCACTTCGAATCGGCCTTTCCAACTTCGATCACACGACACCCCTGCCCATAGCCTTTGGTCAGGAGGACGCGCCGCTGGTCGATCTGCATCGGCTGGCTGGCACATGCGTCGCCACTGCTACTGCTTGGCCACGGGTGCTTCCACAACAACTGCCCTGTCTTCGGATCGCAACTACAGACAAATTCCTGTTCCAGCCACAGCACTTGAGGTGTGCCATCGAGGGTGAGGAGAGCAGGGGATGCATAGGCAATTTGCCCGTCCGCCGCTCGCCATCGCTCCCTGCCGTCGACCAGTTCGATCGCAATCAGGCTCTGGCATCCCTTGGACAGGTCACCCCCAAGAGGCAGATAGACCAGCCCTTCGTGGCACAAAGGGGAAGCACTGCGCCCCCAGGAGACAGTCGCTTCAAACTCTTTCTGGGTGGTGGCGGCAAGTTCATTGAGATTCAGTTTCCAGCGAACCGTCCCGTTCTGGGCGTCCAGGCAGTGCAGATCCCCACAAGCACCTGCAGCGACAACCTGACCATCGACTACCGAAGGGGTGCTGCGCGGACCGACGCCTCCAAGCAGGTTCTCATGCTTCGCCGGGTAGTCGTGTTTCCATACCAACTGACCTGTCTCGGTGGCATAGCAACGAATCGACTCGTCGGTCCCATGCTGTTCGATCGTGTACAGCCGGTTGTCGGCGACAGCCACTCCCGACCATCCAGCGCCGACAGCCACTTGCCACCGCAGCAACAAGTCTTCCTTGCCGATCGGCTTGGAGAATCGCGGCGAGATCACTTTTCCGTCGCGCTGGCTCCCCAGATACTGAGGAAAACCGCTGGCGGTAAGAGCCTTGGGGGCGATGAGTGGTTCCGTTGCGTCCGATTCGAGTTGAGAAGGAGTGGCCTCTGCTTTGGTTGGGACTTTAGCAGGACTCAATCTGGGGCCAGCCAATCGCCACTGAAACTGCGGTACGATCTCGCCGTTGAATCCCTGAAACTTCAAGAGACCTGCCGCCCCAATCCCCAGCAGAATCGGCACGCCTGCAACCCACCTCCGCCGACTGCTGGGCGAAGATCTCCAGAGGGTGATCCAAGCCACTAGCGTCGCCAGAAACAGGCAGATCCCCATGACCACATTGGCGACGGCATGGTCGAATTCCCAAAACAGGTTCCAAGCCAAAAGCCCCAGCATCGCCAAAACGGCTGCTGTGACCCACCAGCGCCACCACGACTTGGCTCGTGGGGTTTCCCCTAATCGATTCGTATCGTTCGTAGCCATCCGGCCATTCCTCATGTGCTCTTTGAGTTCTTCGGTTCGATGCGTTGCAAAAGGGGAGCCAGGAAGCATCCAGTCAGACTTTTTGGATCTCCAGCCACTTGCTCGGGGGTCCCCTGAGCGATCAGCTGGCCTCCCTCGGCACCTCCTTCAGGCCCCAGTTCCAAAATCCAGTCACAGGCCTTCAGCACATCCAGATGGTGCTCGATCACCAACACCGTGCTTCCCTTGTCGACGATCCCCTGGAGAACATCGATCAACCGATCGACATCCCGCCAATGGAGTCCTGTGGTCGGTTCGTCGAGAATCGCCAAGGTGTGTCCCGAACTGCGGCTGGCAAGCTCCGTCGCCAGCTTGATCCGCTGCGCCTCGCCTCCGCTGAGCGTTGTGGAAGGCTGGCCTAAGGAAATGTACCCCAAACCAACCCGCTGAAGGCTGATCAGGATCTGTTGCAGCGAATCGATCCCATCGAAAAAATCGACCGCCTCATCGATCGCCATCGCAAGCACCTGCGCGATATTGCGATCCCGGTAGTGGACATCCAAGGTCGCCTGGTTGTATCGGCTTCCTTTGCACTGGGGACAGGTGACAAAGAGGTCAGCTAGAAAGTTCATCTCCAGTCGCTGCTGCCCTTGTCCCTGACAGACCGAACACCTTCCCTCTCCCGCGTTGAAGCTGAAACGGTTGGGACCGTATCCCCGCTGTTTGGCATCGCGTGTGGCGGAGAAGATCCGGCGAATCAGATCCTGGGCCCCGCAGTAGGTCGCAGGGCAGCTTCGAGGAGTTCTCCCGATGGGTGTCTGGTCGATGGCGATGCAGCGCTCGATCTGTTGCCAACCCGAGAGAAGAGGGTCGGTGTGGCTGTCGCGGGCGCGGCTGGATCGCCCAAGATGCTGGCGCAACCGGGGAATTAGAGTATCGAGGATCAATGAACTTTTTCCGCTACCACTGACTCCTGCCACACCAATCAGACAACCGAGCGGAAAATCGACATCGATCCCACGAAGGTTGTGCGTCGTCGCCTGTTTCAGCCGAAGCAGCCGCTCTGGATCGACCGCTCGGCGACTTCCTGGAACAGCAATCACCCTGCGACCGCTGAGGTAATGGCCCGTCATGGAGTCCTCGTTGCTGGCGACCTCCTGCACCGAACCGGCCGCCACCAGTCGCCCGCCCGAAGGCCCAGCTCCTGGCCCCAAATCGACCAGCAGATCGGCTTGACGGATCATCGCTTCGTCATGCTCTACCACCACCAGCGTGTTTCCAGATTGCTGAAGTCGCCGTAGCGACCCAATCAAGAGGTCGTTGTCTCGCGGATGCAGGCCGATGCTTGGTTCGTCCAGAACATAGCAAACCCCTACCAGTCCCGACCCGATGCAACTGGCTAGGCGGACTCGCTGCAACTCGCCACCGCTGAGCGACTGGGCGGATCGGCCGAGCGTCAGGTAGTGCAGCCCCACTTCGATGAGGAACCGAAGTCGATGTTGAATATCTTGACGCAACGGCTGAAAAATTGGTTCGCGCAGAGAATCAAACCGGCAACCTTCCAGAAACTCCTTCAATCTCTGAATCGGCATCTGGCACAAATCTTCGATCGATTGCTCTTCGATCCGCACGGCGAGAGCTTGGGGGCCTAAGCGAGCCCCTTTGCAGTCGGGACACTCGATCGCTGGCGGCTTTTCCTCCGAATCGCTCTCCTGCGTTGGATCGCTTGCCGTTCGACCTCGCCCAGTTCGCTTGACCTTCGTTTCGATCAGCCCGGTCCCTTCGCATGTGGAGCAGGCGCCATAGGGGCTGTTGAAACTGAAGGTTCTCGGTTCGATCTCCGCGATACTCTCACCACAGGCAACGCAGGCAAATCGAGTCGAAAAGAGCCTTTCGTGCTCCACCTGTTCGGTCCGATCCGACGGCGACTTTGTCGAAATCGTCACCAGTCCATCGGCAAGTCGCAGGGCCAGTCGCACCGCTTCCTCCAGACGCGTTCCCCAATCCTCACGCACCACCATGCGATCCACCACCGCCTCGATCGTATGGTTGGCGCGCACGGCAAGAGTCGGGGGGCTGTCGATATCGACCATCTGGCCATCGACACGGGCTTTGACCAAGCCAGCCTTTTGAATCTTCTGAAAGACTTCGGCATGCGCTCCCTTGCGCCCTCGCACCAGGGGTGCCATCACCATCACCTGCGTTCGCTCGGGCTGCTGACGGATGCTCCCCACGATCTGCTCGACCGACTGCCGATCGATCGCTTCGCCGCATTGGAAACAACTTGGCGTTCCCAGGCGAGCCATCATCAGCCGCAGGTAATCGTGGATTTCCGTCACCGTGCCGACGGTGCTGCGTGGATTGATGGCAGTCGGTCGCTGGTCGATGCAGAGTGTTGGCTGGAGGCCTGCGATGGAATCCACCTCCGGCCGCTCCATCTGCTGCACGTACTGCCTGGCGTAGACCGACAGACTTTCGATGTACTGCCTTTGCCCTTCGGCATAGAGCGTATCGAAGGCGAGCGAACTTTTGCCGCTGCCGCTGACACCGGTCAGCACCGACATTTGGCCATGGGGTAGATCGACCGAGACGCCGCGAAGATTATGGGTGCGCGCATTTCGGATGGCGATGCTTCCTAGTTCTCCTCGCACCCTCCAACTGGTCGCCGTTTCAGGTGGAAATTCCCGGACATCGGTCTGGGAATCGGGGTTTGTTGCGATCCGTTTTTTAGCCATCCTGCCCTAGCAACTCCGTGTCCTCGTGCTCATAGCCCGGTGCGCAGCAACACAGAAGCCGCAACGGCTCGTCCGATGGATTGATCAATCCATGGAGCACTCCAGGCGGAATCGCGATGGCGTCCCCAGGACCAACCGATCTCTGCTGGCCATCCATCCACATGACCCCCGTCCCGGAGATGATCCAATAGATTTCCTCCGTTCGGTGATGGCGGTGGATCTGGGTACGTCCCCCAGGCGGCACCACTGCCTCGGCCAGACTCTGCATTCGGATCGAGGAATTGCGGTGGCTCAGCAATTCGCGAATGATCGAACCATCCTTCGTGACAAAGGGGGGGCATTGGTCCAGTGCGATGATTTCCATCTTCGATTTCCCGCTGATTCGCATCCATTAGGCCGATTCCGCCAACCAAGTCTTTGCCATTCTAGCGGCTCGGTCAGCCTGGACTAAGCTTTCTTGGAAAAGAGGGTTGCTGAAGTTTGGTTTGGGTGCAGCGAAATCCAGATGCTAGGATAAAGTGAAAGCGGTTGCCGACGTCGCGCGACCAACCAACAGCTCTTGACGGGCAGTGGACTACCAGGAGGAACCATGGCGGTGTGGCAGAGCGTGGCGGGAGTCACGTTCTTCTCTGTCCTGCAGATCCTCGTCCAGTTCGTGCTGCAGATGCTTTTGGCTGCCCGGTTTGGAACCAGCCCGGCGATCGACGCATTGCAGGCGACCCTGGCGATCCCCCAGGCCATCCAACTGCTTCTGACGCTACCGCTTGGCTTTGCGCTGGTCCCTCTGCTGACCCGTGCATTTCAAAAGGATCCCAACGATCCTGAAGCTTGGCAGATGATAGCGACCGTCGCAGTGGTGCTGGTGACAACGGCCCTGATCGCCACGATGACTCTATGCATCTGGCGATCTTTCTGGATCGACTTTTTCCTGCCTGGGCTGGATCCGACACGGCATCAATTGGCGGCCGACCAGTTGATTTGGCTTTCCTGGCAAGTGCTTTGGGGCTGCATGGTCGCCTTTCTGAGCACCCTCTATCAGGCGCAGCAGCGATTTCTCTACCCCGCCTTGATCGCCTTCGCATTCAGTCTGCTTCATGCCATGTGGACTTGGGGATGGGCGACCCGTGGCATCGAAGCCTACACCCTATCGATGTTTCTTACCGGCCTGGGATGGGTGATAGCGCTGATCTGGCCTTTACGCCATGCGCTCCAGCGGGAACCACTCGGGTTCAACTCGATGGCGCGCGATCTCTATCGCATGGCCCTTCCACTGCTTCTTGGCAACGCCGTGATGCGATGGGACATGGTTGTCGAACGATGGCTGCTGTCCTTTCTACCGCCCGGCAATATCGCGCACTTTGGCTACGCGCAGCGCTTTGTCACGGCCCTCTCTGCGATCAGCGTTGGTGGCCTACTGACGGTGCTGTTCGCGCGGCTAAATCGAGGTGGACAGGAGGAGGGAGCCGATGCAGTGCGCCTCCGACAGATGCAGGGGATTTATGCCCTGCTTTGGATCTTGATCCCCATCGTCGTCGGGATCAGTTTCTTCGCAGAGTCGGTCACTGGCGATTTACTAGAGCGAGGAGCCTTCTCCGCGTCGGATACAGCGGCAGTCGGACGACTATTCCGCATTCTGATCTGGACGCTGCTTGGGGCATCGCTGGCCGACTGGACAGCTAGAGGTTTCTTCGCCATCGGCAACACGATGACCCCAACCTGGATCGGACTGGTGGTGATGCTTCTGGGTTGGGCTGGCAAGGCAGCCCTCGTCCGGTCGCTGGGTAGCGAAGGCTTGGCGATCGGTTCGGTTGTCCATCTAACGCTTGCCGCGCTAGCGATCGGCATCGTCCTCTCCTGGCGCATCGGTCCTCTCTGGGACCGTTCGCTGACGCAAGACACCTGGCGCTTGGCGATGGCGGCTCTGGCAACCTGTTTGCTTTGTCTGCCGGTGGTCGCCGCGCTACCCCAAGGGGGCTGCCTAGCGGTCGCTCCTCTGGGTGCTGGGCTCTATCTGATCCTCCTTTACTGGCAGAACGATCGACTGGCCCGACTGCTGATCGCGCAGTTGACCGAAAGGTTCAGACGCTGAACTGCAGCCCCCATTCCAGCATCGCCAGAGCCAACTCCGCCGCCTCCTTCTGCCGACCGATGCGTCTTCGGCCATCGCCTGAGCTGCGAGGTAGTTCCGATTGCAGCCGAAATCGGCCACTCCAGCTCACTTCCGTTCGATCCAGTAGCCGCGTCCCCAAGCGATCGCGACGCCAAGCCATCGCGATCCAGACCAGCCCATCTTGCTGGAACGGTGCTCCGGGCCCCAGATGCCCCGTGATGGCAAGTGACAGCCGCGCTTCAGGCGCGCACCGAAGGGCTCCTTTGGCCATCGCCTCGGCGACGGGCTGGGATACCGCTCCCGGTCCCGAAGGTTCTAGCCACTTGCTGGGAACTCCCAGCCATCGCTGCTTGGCATCCAGGCGATAGCTGACCAGAGATCCGACCAGCCACTGGGAAACGCCTGGCACGCCGCCCAACTTGGCAGCGATCAAGCCACACGTGCAGCTCTCGGCGAGCACGCAGCGGATCTTCTGACCTGCCAACCGATCGACCACCCTCCGCGCGGTCGTGGCAGATAGGGAAAGACGACGGGGCGAGTGACCTTTTCCCGAGCTACCGATCCAGCGCGTCGACACATTCTGCCTCTTCGTGCAAAAAGGAACTCCATTCGGTCCGCTGCTGGCGTTCACTTGCCGCGCAGGGCATCGAGAATCGGTAATCGATTGGCCTGCCTGACCGCCAGCGCTCCAGCCGCGATTCCGCACACAAGCACCATCCCAAGCATGCCGATCGGACCCCACATCGAACCGATCGACTGCCCTCGCCACCAAGCGGGGAGCGCCGCCAATGCCGCACTCCCCACTCCAATCCCCATGCCAGTCGCCAACAATCGAAGGTTCTCCCCCGAAAGCATCTTGCCGACCCGCTGAGGCGAATAGCCAAGCGATCGTAGCAGCGCCAGTTCCGACCGACGTTCGAGAACCGAACGGACCTGAACGACCGCCAGACCCAGGGTGCCCAGAAGCAATCCTAAAGCGCCCAAGGCCTGGAACGCTTTCAGGTAGGTGTTCTGCACCGCCAGGAGTTGATCCAGCACTCCATAGGTCGATTGCGCTGTCCAACCCTCTTCGCTCCATCCCTCTTCCAATGACTGCCTGGCGAGATCGAGATCGGCAGGTGGCTTGCCACCTACCAGGAACCACTGATAACCGCTCAGCGATGGAAAGGCCTTTCGAAAATTCTCTTCACCGATGATCAGCGATCCTTGCAGCAGCGTATTCTGCAGTAGCCCAACCGTCTTGAAGAAGAGAGGGCGGTCCTCCATTTCAAAGGAAAACACCTCTCCAATTTTTGCGCCACGATGAAGCGACCACATGGCGGTGTTCTGATCCAGGATCACCGGTAGGGGCGATTCGACGGTCCCATCTCCTGGTCGTTCCAAAAGACTCCAAGGGGAAGGAAGCGATGCGGATTGCCCCGACTTGTCGTAGCCAGCCCAGGGGAAGCGGGAGGCGGCGGGCAACTGCAGTTCCCAATCGACGATTTCCGGTCGCATCCCAAGAACACGAGGCTGCTGCGACTGGTAGAGATTCCCGCAACTGGCATCATCTCCGGCACGCAACCGTGCGGAAACAATGGCGACGCCATCCAACTGGCTTCTTCGGGGACCCAGAACCTGCTGCTGCACTTTGGGATCGTTCAGATCGCGGAGGATGGGCTGCGAGGATTCGGCGATCCAATGCCAACCTCCCACACCTCGTCGATCGGCTTGGCTGTGGAACAAACTGATGGCCATCAGCAAGAAGGAGGCGGTAGCGATCAAGCCGGCGGCCAGTGCGCTGCGCATGGGGTTGCGATGGACGTTTTTGGCGAGGAGGTTTTGGAAGGTCTGCATCGCCGAAGCTGGCCTGGATTCGATCGAGGGGAGGGTCCAGGAGCGGTAGAGTTGCAGCACAGACAAAAGCACCGCTGCCATCCCCGCACCGACAAACGCGCCCGCTGCCGCTTGGCCGCTCAACCACCAACCTGCCATCCATGCCACCCCGGCGAGAACCGCGAGGCCACCAATCAGCCATCGCAGCATGGGTGACCTCGCCGCGCCACGCTGCACCTTGGAACTCAGACTCCCCTGCAACAGCTCTCGAGCCGGCATGCGCGACCAGCCTCGCGCTGCCCACAGGACCGTGGCCATCACCGCCGCCATCGCGCTGATCGCCCCAAGGAGGTAGCTGGCGGGACGCCCATGAAACTCCAAAAACGGAACCTGAATCGCACCGACCCACCAACGTTGAAGCGCATGGACGACGACTCGCGCATACAGGTAACCCAGCGGCAGTCCCGCCAGCACTCCCAGCAGGCTGATCCACCCCGCCTCAGCCACCTGCAGCCATCGCACCTTGGCATTCGGCCAACCCATCGCCAGCATGGTGCCCCACTGCGAAGCACGCTGCTCCAGACTCAGTCGAAACAAAAGGGAGACCAGAAGCAGCGCTGCAAGAATGACGAAGAAACTCAGCGCCAAGAAAAGGCCGTCAAACGGGGTCGTTCCCCTGGCCGCATCCAGCTGCGTCGCTCGCAACGCCAGCGGCTGCAACCCCAAACTCTTCGCTTCCTGTCGCACCACTCCCAGCAATCGGTTCTCCACCTCCGCCAGATCTTCGCGGGCTGCGGGCAAAATCCGAATGCTGGTGACCGAACCAAATCGACTTCCAAAACGCTCCACTCCCTCTCCGTAAGGCAAGAATAGTTTGGGGGTCAATCGATGATCGTTCCAGTACGCATCATCCTCTTTGGCGATCGGGCGCTGGAGGGCGAACGGTAGGTCCCAGTCCTCGATCGACTCCTGATCGGTGATCCCCGGTACCTCCGGTGGGATGGAAGGATCGTTGTATACGGTCGGCGGGCGATCAAATCGAGCCGCTTGGCGGCGGCGATAAGGCCGCTGGGGAGTCGTCAGAGGCACACCCCGGAAACCCGCACCTCCCACTGCCGCTCCACCTCCTGCCCATGCGCGTTCTCGGGAAGATAATACGACAGTCTCAGTCGATCTCCTACCTTGGCCTGTAACTGATCGGCCAACCACTGATTGATCACCACCGGCACCGCACCTTCCTTCGATGCTGCATCGGGTGCAGGATAGGGGAGTGGGAAATCGGCACTCGAATCGATCGCCGCAACGATCGAGTAGGGGACTTCTCTCCCGATGGCCGCTCGCTCGTTGGTCGCATCGGATGTCGATTCTTCGATCTTCTGAATTCCATTGGCTAGGTAAACCAGCACCTTGCGCAAACGATCGGACGGGAATGCCGATGCAACCTGCTCGACCACCGCATCGGGGAGCAGCAACTGCTCCCCGGTCAGATGGAAGTAATCGAAGATCGTGGCTGAGTCTTTCATGGACTCCTTCGATTCGGTGGAATCCGGAAACCTCGAGGTCACTCGTGCCATCCGAAGCCCCAGATCCTCAAGGCTCAGATCCAGTTGTTTCAGATAGCCATCCACCTGCTGCTGGGCCGAAGGGAGATCGCCCGATCGGTCGGGCTGGCCTGCGCGTCGGGAGAAGAGGATCGCGTTGATTTTGCCCTCCACCTTCAGTTGCTCGGCCAGAAACTTCCGATCGACAAAGACAACGCGAGGTGGCTTTTGACTGGGCCGCCAGTCAAATCGACCCAAACCGCGATTGGGAAGGATCGCGATGACGCGCAGAGCAGGAAATCGTTCCACTTGCCCTTCCTTCTTTCCCAGTGGACTATCCCCCGGTACCGCTTCAGCGGTCGGAACGCGCAACGTGATTTCATCGCCCACCGAAACCATCAGGTCATCGGCCAAATTCTGATTGATCACCACTTCGCGGCCATGCGGATGCGTGGCCTTTGCCTGGCCACCCACATCCCAGAAAGTATCGTCGACGGCCAGCATCGTCAGGTTTCCAGCCCGATGCTTGCCGGTCGCAGTGGTCGATTCGGCGCTGGCTCGGGCAAACTGGATGGCTGGATGCACCTGGTGTTGCAGGTTGGGATCCAGCCCTTGAAGGCTGGACTGGCGAAAGAAACGATTGGCCAGGATGGCGTGATCGATCGCCCCCAGTCGATCGATCACCAGCCCCCGCAGGCTCATCCTCGCACTGTCCCCTACCAGCAGCGCTCCGACAATCACCGCCGTAGCGGCAGCGGCACCGGCGGCCAACGCCAGCGCCATGCGCCGATGAAACCAGAGCGACTTGAGGGTCCAGGACCATCTCGATGGAGTCGATGCAGCAGAAGTCACAGCGAATTCTCCCCACGACCCCAGGAAACCTCCTCCAGCCGACCGCGGACCAGCCTCACGCATCGCTCCATCTGCCTTGCGATCTCCATGCTGTGCGTTACCACCACCAGCATGGTCCCCTCTTCTTTTTGTAGCGCAAGCAACATTTCCAGGACCCTCTGTGCATGGTCGGGATCCAGATTCCCTGTCGGTTCATCGGCCAAAAGCAGCAGCGGCTTCATCATCAATCCGCGCGCGACCGCCACGCGCCCGCGTTCCCCCCCAGACAATTCGCTGGGAAGATGCCCAAGTCGATGCCCCAGCCCCACGCGGCCCAGCAGCGCTGTGGCCCGCTCCTGCTGCTCCCGACTGGGAGTCCCGGAAGCCATCGCCGGGAGGATCGTGTTCTCGAAGACATTCAGATGGGGCAGCAGATGATGATCTTGAAAGACAAAACCGATTTTCTGATTCCGGAACTTCGCCAACTGATGTTCGTCGAGCTGGAAAGGATCGGCCCCTTCCAGGCGAACCGTTCCCGATGTCGGCCGGTCCAGTGTGCCGAGGATCTGCAGGAGGGTCGACTTTCCGGAACCGCTGGCACCGACGATCGCCAGATTCGTTGCCGGCTGCATGCACAGATCCAACTGCTCCAGCACCACCAGATCCTCCGCAGGCGTCGGATAGCTCTTGCACAATCGCTCGACCTGCAATCCTGCCTGCACCCCTGGCATCGGCAATTCTCCAAAACGCAAAATGATGATCATCCTCTTCAGCAATTCTGCTTCATTCTATCCACCTGCCCATCGATCGGGCTGATCCTTGAAGATTCACTCCGATCTTCCGTGGCAACGGATCATCGCTACGATCTCGAGCGGTAACACTTCTGATTTCACCGCGACAGTCGCTTCGTCGGTTAGGATAGTTAGACATCCGGTGGAGGCGATCCATCGAGACGCCTGCAGAAAGGGAGCATCTTCGGGGATGGCTGTTGAAAACGTATCCGCAAGATTGACCGAAGTCGCCAGGCGCCAGGGTGCGCAAGTGGCAATCGCACAGGTAGTGGGTAGAGCCAGACGCAGTGGGGAGCGCCCCTACACGACAATCGACTTTTCTTCCCTGGAAAATCGAGTCGCATCGATCGCTTCTGGTCTTCAGCAAATGGGCGTTGGACCAGGTCATCGCATGGTGTTGCTGGTCCGATTCAACCAGGACTTCATCGCCTTGGTTTTCGCGCTATTGCGCGTCGGTGCGACGCTGGTGCTGATCGATCCGGGGATGGGGCGTCGCCACCTATTGGGTTGCCTGGAAGCGGTGAATCCCGATGGTTTCGTCGCGATCCCAGCGGCGCATGCGGTGCGATGGTGGTTTCGGAAACGTTTCCCCAAGGCCCGGTTCCTGGTAACCGCTGGGCCAAAGTTAGGCATTTTCCCCTCCCCGACGCTGACGCAGTTGGAGCGAAGTCGATCCAGCGACCTGCGCATCGCTGCAACTTCGTTCAACGACCCTGCCGCCATCATTTTCACCACCGGCAGTACAGGGCCTCCCAAAGGAGTCCTCTACACCCATCAAACATTCCATCAGCAGATCGACCAGATCCAGCAGCACTACGGAATCCAGCCTGGCGGCAGGGACCTGAGCGCTTTCCCTTTGTTCGGACTTTTCAATGCCATGATGGGCACGACGACCATCCTCCCCGACATGGATCCCACCCGTCCCGCCGACGCCGATCCCGTGCGGTTGCTGGATGCCATCGATCAATGGGAGATCAACCAGTCCTTCGGTTCCCCCGCGCTGTGGACTCGTGTCGGCAGGCACTGCCAGACGACCGGGCGAACGATCGCCACCCTGCAACGAGTTCTCTCCGCAGGGGCTCCGGTAGCACCCCATATCCTCCAGCTGATGCGGGACGCGATGCCTCCGTCAGCGACCATGCACACTCCGTATGGGGCCACCGAGGCATTGCCGATCGCATCGATCGAATCACGCGAAGTGCTAGAGGAAACCGCCGCGCGGACGCGTGAGGGAGCTGGTACCTGCGTCGGTCGCCGATTTGACAAGGTCGAATGGCGGGTGATCGCCATTGATGACGGGCCAATCCCGCAGATCGAACTGTGCCAGTTTCTGCCGCCCGGCCAGATCGGCGAACTGATCGTGCGAGCCCCACAGGTGACACGCACCTACGTCACTCGCACCGATCAGAATGCTCTGCATAAGATCGCCGATGGCGACAATTTCTGGCATCGCATGGGAGATGTCGGCTATCTGGACGATCAAGACCGTTTCTGGTTCTGTGGACGTAAATCGCATCGAGTCGAAGTGGTCGATCGAACGCTGTTCACGGAACCTTGCGAGGCGATTCTAGCGACGCATCCGGCAGTGCATCGCGCCGCGCTGGTGCAGGCAGGGGATCCAGCAGGGAAGCTACCGGTGCTGATTGCCGAACCATGGCCGGATCGGATGCCAGCCTCCTCCGCCAACCGCCATCAGCTCGCTCAGCAATTACTCGCTCACTACCAATCCGCACGCCCGGAAGACTCTATCCACCGCGTACTGATCTATCCGGGGCGCCTGCCGACCGACATTCGCCACAATGCAAAGATCTTTCGCGAGCAGCTGGGTCCTTGGGCCACCAAGGCCCTGCGCGAAAATCGCTAACCGATCGTGCATGCTGGGCAACTGCGGTCCAATCGTTCCATCGGTCCGATTCTTTCAAGGAGTCTTCCATGCCTCGACTGCTTTTCTTTTTCATGGCATTCGCTTGGCAACTGCCGCTACCTGCAACCCTCGCTCAGGATCCCGATCACGTTCCATGGCTGCAGGATGTGGAATGGAAGTCAGAGACGGGGCCGGCGACGGATGAACTGACGAAGATGAGAGATCTCAAATCTTGGGAAATGCAACGCCAGCAGTGGTTGGATGCATGGCGAGACTTTCTGGGTCCGGCACCCAAAGGGGCAGAAGCGTTTGACACTCAGTTGGTATCCGAAGACTCCGTCGATGGGGTGGTCCGTCGCCGGATCCGCTACCGCAACGAAGTCGACGATTGGATGGAAGCCTATCTGCTGATCCCCCAAGCTCGCATCGAATCCGGCGACAAAGGTCCTGCCATCGTCGCTTTGCATCCAACTACCAATGAGACGATTAGCGAAATGGTGGGGCTCTCGGGGCGCGATGGCAGGGAGAATGGTCTGCAGCTGGCTAGGCATGGCTACGTAGTTCTGTGCCCCACCAACTTTCTTTGGCAACAGCCTGGTGGGTTTGAAGCTGCCGTCCAGCGGTATCAAGACCGGCATCCTCGATCGCTTGGGATGGCCAAGATGCTATTCGACGCGCAGCGCGCCGTCGATTTTCTGATCGCAGAGCCTCACGTCGATCGACAGAAGATCGGTGCCTTCGGGCATTCCCTGGGAGCCAAGGAGACATGGTTCCTGACGGCGCTGGACTCCAGGATCCAGGCGGCCGTTGCCAGTGAAGGAGGCATCGCCTGGGATTCGACCAATTGGGATGCACCTTGGTACCTGGGCCCCGAGATTCGCAGCCCCGACTGCCCGCGAAAGCCCCATCAGTTGCTCGCCCTCGCGGCTCCCAGGCCACTCCTGATTCTCGGAGGACAATCGGGACCGGGTGCTGCCGACGGCACCCAAAGCCTCCCCTGGATCGAAGCGGCAGCTCCTGCTTGGCACCTCCATGGTCAGCCGTTTGGCTTCGGGCTCTGGAACCACCGACGTGGCCACACGCTAGATGCCCAAATGATGGAACGCGTTGTCGCTTGGTTCGACTGCTATCTGCAGTGACCCGAAAGACCTAGCCGAACCATTGAAGATGCAACCTTTGGTTGACGATCACCGATGTGGTCTGAAGTCCTGGTCCCCGATGGCGAAAGATCGGGGCGATTTGGCTTGCCGAAGCAGAGGTTTTCGTTCCGGGAATGGATCGCCTCGCTGTCTGAATTTTCAAAAAAGTCGGAAGGCGTTATTAGCCACCCAGCAAAGACTGCATCAGGTCGATTACCACATGGCGGTCGATCCCACGAACGCTTTTCACATGGCCGATCCGATCGGGCAGAATGAAATGGACCTCCCCATGTTCGGTCTTTTTGTCGCTTTGCATCCGCAAGTAAAGTCGGCTGGGGTCTAGCCCCTGGGTGATCACAGGCAGTCCTAAATCTTCCAGAAGACGGCGTTGCCTCTGGACCACTCCAGCGTCGATCATTCCCAGACGGGCTGCGAGGGTCGCCGCACAGTGCATGCCTAGCGAAACCGCCTCTCCATGCAGCCAGCGTCCATACCCAGCTTCTGCCTCGATCGCATGAGCGAAGGTATGTCCATAGTTGAGGATGGCGCGCAGTCCCGTCGTCTCCCGCTCGTCCTGTGCCACGACGCTGGCCTTCATCTGGCAACTGGCGCGCACCGCCTCCTGCACCAATTTCAGATCGCGCGATCGCAAGGCCTCGGCATGGGTCTCCAACCACTCAAAAAATGATGCGTCCAGAATCATGCCGTATTTGACCACCTCAGCCAGACCGCTCTGGTATTCCCGCAGCGGTAGCGAATCGAGGTGCTCCAGATCGATCCAGACCTCGCGTGGCTGCCAGAAGGCGCCCACCATGTTCTTGGCACCTGGCAGGTTGATCCCTGTCTTGCCTCCCACACTGCTGTCGACCATGGCCAGGAGGGTGGTTGGAATCTGAATCATGGGAATGCCGCGAACGAAGGTGGCAGCAGCGAAACCAGCCAGATCGCCAACAACGCCTCCTCCAATCGCCACCAGAGCACTCTTCCGGTCAGCGCGATCCTCCAGAAGATGGCTCCAAATCCGCTCCAGTTGCCCGATCGACTTGCTCGACTCTCCCGATGGAATCTCCACGAGGGAAGCGCGAAACCCCGCCGCCGTGAACCGATCGATCATCGGATTTGCAATCGCACCGACCAGATGTTCATCCACCACCAGAACCAAGTGGCGACACCCAGGCAGCAGACGTTCCACGCCAGCGACAAGATCGGCCAGGATGTGACTGCCGATGGCGATCTGATAGGACCGCTCTTGAAGAGCGACTTCCAGGAAGACTGGATCTAGCTTGGGCATGATGATGAGCGGCCAAACCTAAGAGGATGGAATGGAATCAACGCCCCGATCGGATGGCTTGATTTCTTTCGAACATCAGGCCCCTGGCGAACGTTTACGAACAGTCGAAGGGGGACTCCAGTCACGCCCCATCCAACCCAACCCCATGCCGATCAGCAGTCCCCCTAGGTGAGACAGATTCGCCATGGGGGCTCCCCCTGTATCGCCAAGAAAGCCGATGGCAAGCCAAGCCAGGAGGAAGACAATGCTCAGTGGCGCTAGTTGAGGGATTCGGTCTGGCCGGTACGTCGATTTGATCCAGATGAATCCAAAAAGCCCGTAGACGACTCCCGAGATGCCGACGAAGTTCGGGCTTCCAAACCATTCTTTGGGCATCAGCCCCTGCAGCAAGTTCGAACCGATGGCGATCAAAAGAAACATCCAACCGAAGCGGCTAGTGCCTTCGACCGATTCGACAATTCTTCCGAGAAAGAACAGCATCAGCACGTTGAGAATCAGATGGAGTGGATTTCCGTGGAGGAAAACTGGCGTCAGCAATCGCCAGCCTTCTCCCTGCTTGATGCTGATGGCCGGATCGCCGCTTTTGGCGTAATCTCGCATGTCGACGAACTTCAGTTCATCGACGATGATATTGCCCAGCCGGTTGCCTGGGGACGGCGACGAGAACCCGGAGACCAGAGTCACCAAGGTGCAGAGGATCACCAAGATTCGAGTGAAGGGGGGATTGGAGGCCGCAGGCTTGAAGACCGACGGGCCACCTGACTGAATGCGATCCCTGGCCGCCTTGGCTCGCGCCTCCCGTTCTTCACGGATTTCGCGTGCTTTACCAAGAGCGGCGGCGTAACGTGGATCGCTTGGATTAGCCAAGAACTGCTCGAATGTGCCCCTCGCATCGGCCAGCTTTTCTTCCTCCCGGACCCAAATTTCCCAGCGATCCTGGGAGTCCTGCAGTTTCTCGACATGGGCGCTGATCCCTTCGGTCAGCAGGAATGCAACCAATGACTCTGTCGATTTCTGACCTTCGATAGTTCCGAGGAAACGCATGGGGTCTTTTCTGGATCAAGGGAAAGGCGAAAGGCCCAGCGACCGATGGGTCCGTTCAGACTCTAAATAATACTCGAGATATTCCAATCGGTGCGCTGCTGCGGCATCCAGATAGACGACGACGTCGGGGTGCAACTGCAGTCCAGACCCAGGAACCCTCGATGAAACGGGCCCTTCGATGGTCCCGGCGATCGCTTCAGCCTTCCCAGCTCCTGTGGCCATGAGGACGATTTGCCTGGCTTCCAGGATGGTGCCGATCCCCATGGTCAGCGCCGCGCGGGGAACCAGATCTTCGGAGCCAAAAAAACGGGCGTTGTCCAGGATGGTGGTCGCGGCTAGGGTGGTGCAACGGGTACGACTGGCCAGCGACGATCCTGGTTCATTGAATGCGATATGCCCGTCGCGTCCGATCCCCAGCAACTGGAGATCAATGCCTCCGGCGGCGACGATCTCTGCTTCGTACATTTGGCAAGCGCTTCGAATATCGTCGGGGCGTCCAGGAGGCACTCGCGTCCGACGCTTGTCGATATCAATCGCATCGAACAGATGCTCGTTCATGAACCGCCGATAGCTCTGCGGATGATCCTCATCCAGCCCCAGATATTCATCGAGATTGAAGCTGCGGATCTGGCGAAAGGAGAGATCATGGCGACGATGCAGGTCAATCAGCCGCTGATAGACCCCCACGGGGGTTCCCCCGGTGGCCAACCCAAGAACGGCATCGGGTTTGCGCCGTATCAACGATGCAAAATGTCCTGCGACGGCATCGGCTACTGCGGATTCTTCCTCCAACACCACCACACGCATGCTCACCCCTTCCAACAAGAATCCGACGGATCGACCTAATGGCTTTGATTTGAACGAGGGGAGATTATTGTGTCACGGGATGCAATCCCGGTCCAGGGACCGCCATCGCGGCTCACATCGGACCTCCCTCGCAACAGGTCTCGCAGATCGCATGGCACCGCTGGCAATGCTTCTTTGCCCGAATCTCCATCAGCGGCCCACCGCAGATCGGACAGC
>JBJSWM010000385.1:0-10203 GCA_046085865.1 Pirellulaceae bacterium | reverse complement strand
GATATCCCAGCAAGCGATCGCTGCATCCGCCAGTGCAAGATTGAGGATCGCCATCAGACGTGCATTTTCCGAAAGCGTCGTACCACGGCTTTCGGCAATAGTCCTGGCGATCAGATTCAGGTGCCCCGGCGGCGTCGCCGTACCCGCTCCATTGGCCCAGTACTTGGCGATCTCAGTCTGATCGGGGGTCCTCGTCGAACTGGTGGCACTGCCGATCAGGTTGACCTCATCGAAGGCAGCGGTGTACTGCGTACTGGTGAGGGCAGGCGATGGACCTGGGCGAAAAGCGCTACCGCTGGAAATCGCGAAGGGACGCACCCCAGGCCATTGTGGCAGAAGCGCAGGAGCCAGTGCTGGAGGAGTCGGCTCCCATTTGCCAGGCTGTCCGCTAGGTGTGTAAGTCACCGTACTTTGCGACCCATCATTGCTCCTAGCCGCAAGCATCGCGTCGGCTGCCCGACTACCTGCAGCGATTCCTGCCTGCTTGTCGAGCCCTTCGGGGACCTTTGCCAGCCACTCCTGTCGATTGGCCTGGAAGTTGGCGACTTGAGCTGGAAACAGACTCGCAAGCACCCGC
Source organism: Pirellulaceae bacterium (assembly GCA_046085865.1). Taxonomy (GTDB): domain Bacteria; phylum Planctomycetota; class Planctomycetia; order Pirellulales; family Pirellulaceae; genus JBEISR01. Next base: position 9,626 of record JBJSWM010000385.1, on the reverse strand, counting down.
GTTGCCGCCTCCGCGATCGCAGCTTCTCTGGATGCCGTGGGAGCCGCCGCCGGTACGGAAAGGTAGGTCCCATTTCGCTGGTCGATCGATTCGAGCGCGTCATAAACCGCCCCATGCAGCATCGCCAAAGCCCTGGATGCAACCGGAGGCGAGGTCCTGTCGGTACGAATGGCTGCCAAGGCTTCATCGTTCCAATCTAAGATCGGATCGGCATGCATCAAACTGCGATGTTCCAATCCCTCCAGGCTCAGAACACGCCAGGGACTTGGTGCCGTTCGTCTTCTGCTGCTCATCTTCGTCGCTCACCATTCCCTAGTCTCAATTCTTGACTCCACACAGCTTCAGCCTAATCGAACCGTGAGGTCGGCGAGAATAGAGGCAAGCGTGAAAAATGGAATCGACTGCCCGCCTCCTTCAAAAACCTGCCATCCACTGCTGCGCCAAGATCTAGGATGACGGGGATGCCTCTATTTGAGGGGGTTTTGAGCTAAAACAGAGGAGATTGCGAGCGAGATTCCCCAATCGCCCTGGTACCATTACGATGGTGCGGATCGCCATGTTCATCCCAAATGGGATGGAGTGACGCTCATCGGACTGACCCAGATTAGCGATGAGCTTTCTATCCCTGTCATCGAAGCATGAAGGAGACATTTTTTGGGTCCCTCCCTCCTTTCTCGCCTTGGAATTCAGTCGAAATTGCTTCTGGTCATGCTTCTGCTGACGCTGCTTTCGGTCGGGACGATGGGGGCCCTCGGCTACCGGTCGGCTCGGGCCACCCTGCGCGAAGGGGCACTCAAGCAGCTGGAGGCGGTGCGCCACGCGAAGTCCAGCGCCCTTCGCGCGATGCTGACAGCGCTGCGAAATCAGGTGCAGGCTCTTTCCGACAGCCAGATCGTCGTCGACAGCACGTTGGCATTTCGTCAGGCCTTCGCCGCCGCACGCAACCAGCCTCTGGCTGCCGAACAATTGCAGAGGCTGCGGCTGTTCTATCAGGAGCAATTTCTGCCCGAACTTGCAAAGACTCGCGTCGGTACGCCGGTGCTGGAACAGTACCTGCCAGAGGGTCGCGCAGAGCAGTGGTTGCAATACTTCTATCTGGCGGATAACCAGCATCCCTACAACCAGAAACGCAACTTGGTCAGCGCGCCTCTGGAGTCGACCGGATACGACGCCGTCCACCAGCAGTACCACCCGCGTCTGGTGCGCGCATCGCAGCTGTTTCAGTTTGATGACATCCTGCTGATCGATGCCGAAACGCTCGACATTCTTTACTCCGTCGAGAAGCAAACCGAGTTTGCCACCAACCTCGAAACTGGCCCGTACTCCAACACACTGCTTGCAGCTGGCGTCAAGAAGATGATCAAGGCCCGGGACCGCGACGACTTCAAAATCGTCGACTTTGAGCCCTACGCACCGGCTCTGGGATTGGGAGAGGGGTTTGCACTGAGCCCCATTTTTGATGGCCCGGAAATGATTGGGGTCTTGGTCTTGCAGTTCCCCAGTTCGAAGTTTACCGAAGTGATCACAGGGAATTTCGGATGGGAGAAAGAGGGACTGGGCAAAACGGGCGAATGCTATTTGGTCGGTCCCGATTACACCTTCCGCAGTCGTAGTCGCTTCATGGTGGAAGATCCCAAATCCTTTGTGGCCGAAATGCGCAGTCGCGGAATCAATAAATCGGTGGTCGACCAGATCGAGAAACAGCAGTCGGTCGTCAATGTTCTGGAAGTGCGCAACGACAGTGTCCGCAATGCATTTCAAGGGAAGGAGGGAATCCATGAGACGCTCGACTATCGCGGTCAGCCAGTCCTCAGTTCCTATGGCTCCCTGGAACTCGATTCGCTTCGCTGGGCGGTGATCGCCGAAATCGACAGTGAGGAGGCGTTTCGACCGATCCGCGAATATGCACGATCGGCCATTCTGCTAGGATCCGGGCTGGTCCTCGGATCCAGCCTCCTGGCGATCGGTTTGGCTCATCTCCTCAGCCGTCCCCTGCGACGCCTCACCGAAGGGGCACGAAGAATTGGACGCGGCGATACTTCCGTCCGCATCCCCGTCATTGGTACCGACGAATATGCTGAGGTGACCGAGGTCTTCAATGAGATGGCAGGCAGCCTGCGGACGCAGACGAAGCAACTGGAGGCAAGGGTTCAGGAGAATCAGGAATTGCTCCTGAATATCCTTCCCGAACCGGCGGTCGCCATGCGGCGCGAAGGCGATGAGAAAGCGACCAAACAATTCGCGGACGTTTCGGTGCTGATGGCCGAGATCGGAGGGCTGGAGGCGCTCGGAGAGAAAATGGACGAGAGCCGTGCGATGAACCTGCTGGGGGATCTGGTGACAGTCTTCGACGAAGTGGCCGAACGGGTGGGAGTCGAAAAGGTCCGGACGATTGGCGCTTCCTACCTGGCAGTCTGCGGGCTTTCGATTCATCGACCCGATCACCTCAATCGAATCCTTCAGTTTGCCAAGGAGATCACCGAGGTGGTCAACCGAGTCAATCGCGAACATCAGACGCAACTGACCATCGGGATCGGAGTCAACACGGGGCCGGTGGTTGGTGGTGTCGTCGGGCGCCGGAAATTCCTCTATGACCTTTGGGGCGATACCGTGAATCTGGCCAGTCGCTTGGCTCGCAGCGGAACCCCCGCGATTTTGGTCACCAAAGATGTCTACGAGAAGACCAAGGATCTGCTTTCCTATCGACCCGGTTCCCCAATGGAAGTCCCTGGCAAAGGATCGCTCGCTCACTGGCAACTCGATCCCTCCGATTCCTGATCGCTCGATTCGACTTCTTGGTGCTCCCCAGCGATCCCCTGTCCCCCATAGCGCGAACGGTTTTCATCATGGAAACGCTTTGGCAGATCTCTCAAGACCAGCTGATCCCCGCGATCGCTCTGATCGTCGGCTTTCCTCTTCTGATGATTCTTTCGAATGAGTGGATCCGAGCGTCCGAGGCAAGGGGAAGCAAGCTTCTACCTACCGCGCGTTCGATCCGGCGCTTGGTGATCCCGACACTTGCGATCTGGGTTTTTCTGCGCTGGGTAGCCAAACTGCCCGATGATCATCTGGCGGTGCGGATCGCTGCGACCTTCTTTTGGATCAGCATCCTGATCGCCGTTCTGAACCTGACCAACGATGCGATCTTCGGGAACGCGAATCTGGAGTCCTGGCAGGGACGGATTCCGAAGTTCTTTCGAGACCTGACTCGCCTGGCCTTGATCGCTTTGGGTGCTGCGATCATCTACTCGCTGGTCTGGAACCAGAACATCAGTGTCGCTCTGACAACGCTGGGACTGGGAAGCATTGTGATCGGCCTGGCCTTGCAGGAGCCGCTGGGAAACATCGTCTCGGGGATGATGCTGCTGTTCGAGCGGCCGCTGAATATCGGCGATTGGGTCAATGTCGGAGGTGTCGTCGGCAAGGTGATCGAGATCAATTGGCGGTCGGTCCATATCCAGACTCCCACCATGGAGATGCAAATCGTCCCCAATGTGTCGCTCTACAAAGATGCGTTCACGAACCTCTCCCGCCCCACCACCATGCGGACCGACCTCTATGAAGTCGGATTTTCCTACGACCATCCGCCCAACCGCGTCAAGCAACTGCTGCTACAGATGCTCAAAGAAACGCCAGGGGTGCTGAAAGACCCACCACCTCGAGTTCGAACCGTCAACTACGCCGATTTCTCGATCATCTACCGATTGATCTTTTCGGTTGAATCCCAGGAGATGCTCCCTGCAACGCGTGACGAAGTGATCACCCGCATCTGGTATGTCGCCAAGCGCGAGGGGCTGAATATCCCCTTCCCGATTCAGTTGGAATACAGCCCAAGCGAGTCGATCAGCACGCCGGAGCCAACGGTGGAAGAGCGACTGGCGGGCTATCCGCGTTTCCAGTCGGCGCTGGTCCCAGGACTGCGCGCTCATCAGGAACCACGCACCAAGCAATACGCCGCTGGGGAAGTGCTGTTGAGGGCTGGGGAGCCCAGTCATGGCATCTCCCTGATCGTTTCTGGCGAAGCTGTGGTGCAGGCGATTGGAGGCGACGGAAATCCAATCACCATCGATACGCTCGATCAAGGAGAGTTTTTTGGAGAGTACGAACTCTCGGGAGATCAGCCCAGCGAAGTGATGGTGGTGGCTACCAGCGATCTGGTGGTGATCCATTTTCCTCCCGACTCCACATCGCGACTCCTGGAGAAATCGCCCGCCCTGTCGCAGCAAGTGGGAGAGGCTCTTTCGAGCCGTCGCAAGGCGGCTCGCGCCGCTCGCGCTTTGAATCCCAGGCACGGAACCGATGCGGAGTATCAGGAAGAGGCGTGAAGCTGGCGCGCCTAGTAGGAATACCGCTGTGCTGAGTGCGAGGAAACGTTAGGGATCATCCGCCCTTCTCGCCTTGCTGGTGCTTCTCACCCTCGCATGGTTCTGGTCTGTCTGCGGTCTAGTCGATTGGGTCGGAAGGCATGGCCAGCGATCTGACCGCGATTTGGCCATGATCGCCCACCGCCCTCGGCCGACTCACCCACCCTACGGCTCTCATGCTTGCGGTATCAACGTCGGTTGCATTCCCTTAGGCCTTGCTAAAGCCAAGCCCCATCTGGCGCAGGCTGCGACTGCCGTGACACCCCAGAACGATGTGGTCCAGTACATCGATCCCGATCAGTTTCCCACTATCGACCAGCCGTTCGGTCACACGCACATCGCATTCGCCGGGGGTTGCATCCCCTGATGGATGGTTGTGGACCAGCAGCAGGCTCTTGGCCGATTCCCGAATCGCGACACGAAAAACCTCGCGAGGATGAACCGGGCTGGCATCCAGAATGCCGACGCTAACACGATGCGTCCGCATCGGCTGGTTTTTCGTATTGAGCAGGACGATGTGAAACTCCTCGTGGGTCATCGTGCGCATCAGATCGAGAAACTCTGATTCGCAAAAGGCCACTGCCTGTTCCGGCGTCGTGATGCGAACCGGATCGGTCGAACGGCGACTCGATCGCTCCACCCTCCGGCCCAGTTCCACCGCTGCCATCAACTGGCAGTAGATGGCTGGCCCGACGACCTTGCTGACCCCGCGCAATTCCCCAAGCCCAGCTAGCGCGAATTGGTCCAGCCGATCGGCGTAATGCCTGGCGAGGTTTTCTCCCGCCTGGACTGCCGATTCCCCAGTCTGCCCCACACGAATCAGAATGGCCAGCAGTTCAGCCAGCTTCAACGAACCGGCTCCCTGCGCCAAAAGCCGCTCCCTGGGCCGCTCCTCCTGCGGCGAGTGACGTACCTGCTGACCATGGACCTTCTGGCCGATCCAAGTCCCAAGACTCTCGCTGTCCGATCCGGCTCGCCATCGATAGCGCTGGTCATGGCCTGCACCGTCGGTGTCGACCCAACCTTCTCGATGCAATTGACCAACCAATCGGATCAGAAATGGTTTCTTCTCCCAAGGGACTAGGTGCGGCAACTCCTCTCGCAAAAACTCTGGGTATCCCACCAATGCTTCCAGCACCCGTTGGTACCGCCCCAGCCGATCCGCTTTCTCCAGAAGTAGGCTCATCGCAAACGCTCTCCTAAGTTCTCGGGCCGATCGAGGCCCCAGCAAGAATCAGTGTTCGTTTGTTCCATTCTTTTGCGGATAGGTATTTCCAGGGAAGGGGGGCGTTGATGAGCGATTTTTCTGAGGGAATAACCTCCTATTTTTTATTGGATCTTTTGACGAGATGTGCATTTCGAATGAACCCAGCGCCCGTTAGACACTTTGTTTTTATTCATTTGTTCAGTATTTTGTGGCTCCCTCGGGGCTCGACCACCACCCGCGGCCAGCAGGAAGGCATTGCGGCCGGATTCGGGGCGGGGCGAGCTTGGTGGCTTGGGGTGAGCCAGGAAGGGAGTTGCCAGAAGTCGCAAGAAGTCATCGGGGCGACAATTCTCGCTTCGTTAGGATTTGTTCGCATGGCGATGGAAAGCCATGCATCCTTATCGAGTTGCCAGTTGCAGGTCACCGGATGGCATCTTGTGTGCGGATGGAATCTGGTTGCACATGCCTCATGGCATTCTTGGATCGCAGGGGTGATTGCAGACCGAGGGCCGCACTGGACGGTCGGATGGACTGCCTTCTGCGTGGGGTTAGGCGAAGGAGCGGTGGTGGAGGTTAACTGCGGGGGGGAACGCCGAATCTTCGTCTGCGCTGCTCCAGCGATTGTCGATGGGCATGAGCGACGGTGGCGCGAGCGACCCATCCTGCGGCCATGGCGCACTCCTCCATCCCTTTCAGGATGTCCTCCAGGCGCCGCAGATCGTGACAGCCGACGTCCCATCCCGCTCGATACCACCAGGCATAGCGTTCCTCTGGCGATGCCTCCTCCCTCCTGGCACGCTCCATCCAGTATTCAACCACCCGAACGCCTCGCGTGTCCCGTGGATCCGTCAAAGCTTCCCAGTAGGCGGGAGGTATCTGATGGCTGGTGGGGGGCGAGTCGATCTGCAACAGCCGATTGGCGGCGAATTTTCTTCCCCCCAGGTTGGCGCCATGTTTCCGCAGCCGAACCGATTGGTCGGTAAAGACGCTGGTAGAAAGAGCCTGCGTCCAGCAGTCGGCTGCCTGCTGCAACCTTTCTTGTCGCAAGGCACCCCAACCAGCGATATCCCATGCCCAGGACTGGTCCGAACGGCGAGCCAGTAGATGCTGCGCTTCGTCGATGGCTTCGTCCCATCGCTGATCCAGCCATCGCTTTGGGTCTTGAGGCAGCAGGAGGTTCTGGAACTGTTCCAGTCGTTCGGAGGGAAACTGCATCGAATCAAAAAGCCACCAGCAAAGCTCCCGGTCCCAATCGATCTGCAGCCAGCGAGCATGCTTGGGGGTTGCCAATCGCTGCGCTTCCGACTGAAGTGCTGCATCGACCCGATCCAGCGCGATCGCATCAAGCGTCCAGCCCATATCGTGAAACCATCGCCAACCATCTGGACCTTCCAGATGATCAAGCCGTACCCGATGGAGCTGTTGTGCGCTTGAGGTGACCGACTGAAAAACCCAATGGTCCAGCGACTGCGATCGACTCGGTTCGCCATAGGCACTCCACGACTGGCCGCACCACGCGACGCGGCAATGGTCGTACAGCAGAGCTTCGCTCCATCGGCTCCCCAGTGGCAGCTGATCTCCGCCTCCATGGTTCCAATAGAGGATCTCCCCCAAATCCCCTTCCGCTTCGATGCGCACACAAAGCCAATCGCCATAGCCGTTGCTGATCCACGGCAAGCAGTCGGCTGGCATGCCCAGCGGCCAGCGAGTGGGCTGAAGCAGTTCGTCGACCGCCATCGGCTGATGGAAGGCACCGCGAGTGGACATCGGGCGGTCGGAATGTCGCCACCAGTCAAGCCATGGTTCGGTCCATCGGAGATGGTAGCGGTCGGCCAACCGCATGGCGAACGCATCAGACATCGGAGAATAACCACGCGCATCGAGAGAAGGGCTGCCCGCAAAAACCTCAGCAGGGAGGCTGGCTCCGTCGCCTCATCCTACCTAAGGTTCCCGCCGGCTGCGAAGCAAAAGGACGACAAGACCGATCAGGGTAGCAGAAAAGGTTTGCCGCCTGAAATGCTCCCGCAAGCTTTTCCGCTAAAATTCAATCCGACGTTGTGGGATCGTTGGGCGGCTACATGGCAGACTGGAAGAATCGACGAAAAGAGTCTTCAGGAGTTGCGTTGCATCATGGATCGGGAGCCGCCAGGAGGGGAGCCATCTGTCGTCGATGTGTCTGATCGGAGTCGGCTTCTGAAAGCCACTCGTGCGCAATTAGAGTCGCTGCAATTGCCAAAGCTGCAGCGTCTCTTGGATTTGGCTCGCCAGGAAAGCCCCTTTTATCGAGAGCGGCTGCGGGATGCGCCAGTCCGCTTGCAGTCGGTCTCCGATTGGAAGGATCTACCGACCACAGAGAAAGAGGATTTGATCGACCCGGATCACCCGATGGGGCTGGCTAGGCATCATCGGCTGCCTGTAGAGTCCTACGCCCGTTACCATCGGACCAGTGGCACCATGGGCAAACCCTTGGTGATGCTGGACACGAAGGAGGACTGGCAATGGTGGCGTGACACTTGGCAATGGGTGCTCGACGCCGCCCAGGTGACCAAGCAGGACCGTGTGCTGATGGCGTTTTCTTTCGGACCTTTCATCGGTTTCTGGTCGGCTCATGACGCCTGTTTGGACCGCGGAGCGATGGTGATCCCAGCCGGAGGTCTTTCCACCTCCTCCCGGCTCGATCTTCTCCTCGCCTCCCAGGCGACTGTCCTGGCGTCGACCCCTTCCTATGCACTCCATCTGACCGAGTTGGCCCTGGAAAGGAATCTTCCGATTGCATCCAGTCGAGTGCGAACCATTTTGGTAGCCGGCGAACCAGGTGGAAGTCAGCAGGCTGTTCGCAGGATGCTGGAATCGAGTTGGGACGCCAAGGTCATCGATCATGCCGGTGCCACCGAACTTGGGCCCTGGGGATTCGGCGACTCGCAAGGTGCGGGTCTGCGAGTGATCGAGACAGAGTTTTTCGCAGAGTTTCTTCCGTGGGCTCCCGCAGTGACCAAAGGGTCTGCCGAGGATGGTGGAATCGAACGGTCGGATGGAGACCTAACGGGAATTCCTCTTGCGTCGCCCGACGCCTTGTACCTTCCATCGCCTACCCATGAGCTGGTGCTAACTCCCCTCGGCCGCTTCGGATCGCCTTTGATTCGATATCGCACTGGGGATCTGGTTCGTCCGGTGTTCGAAGCCGAGGGCTTGGTGCGCCTCGAAGGGGGAATCCTGGGGCGACGTGATGCGATGTGGGTCATTCGTGGCGTCAACATCTATCCAGGCAGTGTGGAGACGATTTTGAGGAGCGAGTGTGGGGTGAACGAGTTTCAAGTGCGCGCGGTGCGTCGTGGATCGCTCGACCAATTGGAGATCGACGTCGAACCAGGATCGATCTCTCCTCCACAGATCGCTCAAATCCTTCACGCCCGATTGGCTCTTCGAGTCGACGTTCGGGAAGTAGCCGAAGGCTCTTTGCCTCGTTCGGAAGGCAAGGCAAAAAGATTTCACGATCAGCGTCCCTCCTCCGCTCAAAGCCTCCATCAAGAAGACCGTCGAACATGACATGGAACTCGACAAGGCTCCAATTCATACGCCAGCAATTCCCTTCACTCCAACGGCTTCATGAGCAACAGGAAGCTGTCTACCTCGATGGTCCTGCTGGGTCGCAGGTGCCCAGGCGGGTTGCCGAACGAATCGCGGAGGTGATGATCGACCATCAAGCGAATCGGCATGGAAGATTTGAAACAAGCCGACAGGTGGATGCCATCATCGATGACGCGCATCAGGCCGCCGCGGACTTTCTAGGCGCTAGCGATCCTGGGGAGACGGTTTTTGGCGCGAACATGACGACGCTCACCTTTGCCTTTTCCCGCGCCTTGGCACGGACATGGAATCGAGGCGACCGGATCGCTCTAACCCGCCTGGACCACGATGCCAATGTCACTCCCTGGAAAATCGCTGCCGAGGAATGCGGCGCGGAGGTGGTGTGGATCGATATCGATCCCGTCGACTGCACGTTGAATTTGGAACAGCTGGAAGCAGCATGCAGAAGCCCGCTGCGGCTGTTGGCC
>JBJSWM010000384.1:0-7806 GCA_046085865.1 Pirellulaceae bacterium | reverse complement strand
CGATCCGGTCACACAGACCACCGATTACGATTCCGGTTCGGCGCCGTTCTTTTTCGATTTGCTCGCCTCGCCCCCGATGCACGGGGAGTACTGCGTCTTCGGTCGCGTCATCGAGGGGATGGAAGTGCTGGGGGAATTAACCAAAATCGACCTGAGTTCCAAAGATGCCAAGGAGGAATACTCGGGGGTCAACCCCGACTCCATGGTCCGCGTCGAAATCGTGCGCCAACGGAAAAGTTCCTACATCCCCAAACCTTTGACCGGAAAACTTCCTTTCTGACCCTTGAAAAAGGTGACGCTTTTGGGTTTTTGGCTGTTGGAAGAGTAGAATTGAATGAGGATCCTCCTGGTCCGTGTTTCGCGTTTTCCCAGCCGCTGAGCCTTATGTCACTCGATCGTCCGCCACCAAATCCAACGAATGAACTGGGGGCCGCCGTTAGCCCCGTGCGCAACCTACCGATGCTGATCCTTCGCTTGATCTTCATCGCGGTGGCGGCCGGGGTGGCAACCCTTTTTGTCCGTAGCAACGACCAGGGGCCAGAGTGGATCCCTTATCCAATCTTTGGGGGTGTGATCCTGCTGGCTCTTTCGGTGATTGCGATTGACGTTTGGACGCCTCGCAAACGCATCGAAGTGATTTCTGCGATCTACTTCGGCCTCTTGGTTGGGATCCTGCTGACCTACCTGCTTTCGGTGGCGTTGACCCCTTTGTTGCAGGACAATCCCAATCAAGGGAACATCCAGTTGTTGTTGGCGGCTGTTTTGTGCTACGGCTGTATCAGTCTTTTGATCCAAACGAAGGATGATTTCCGCTTTGTGATCCCCTATGTCGAGTTTGCTCGCGATCTCAAGGGGAGGCGGCCACTGATCCTGGACACCAGCAGCGTGATCGACGGCCGACTGGCCGATTTGGCGGATACGGCCATTTTGGACAGTCAGCTGATCATGCCGAGATTCGTGCTGGTGGAACTGCAGGCGATCGCCGACAGTCAGGACCGGTTGCGTCGGGTTCGGGGGCGGCGAGGGCTGGATATCCTCAATCGCCTTCGGTCGCACGAGCGGATTGATTTTCAGATGTACGATCGCGAGCTTCCGGAGTTTGCTGGGCAGTCGGTCGACATGAAACTGGTGCTGCTGGCCAAGCAGATTGACGGGAAAATCGTCACCGGAGACTACAACCTCAACAAGGTAGCCAAACTGCATAATGTCGACGTGATCAACCTGAACGAAATCGCCAACGCCCTACGCCCGCAGTACATGCCTGGAGAGAGTTTTCAGGTTCGGGTGGTCAAGCCGGGGGAAGGGCACGATCAAGGGGTTGGATATCTGGATGATGGCACGATGGTGGTGGTGGAAGGGGGGCGGGACCGAATCGGAACGACGGTTCCGGTGATGGTGACCACCACCTACCAGACGAATGCGGGACGGATGATTTTTACGAAAATCGACGAAGAGTCTCGGGCTAGCACCTGACGGGTCTTCCGTGAAGCTCGATCTTTCGACCTCCGTCTCGGACTCTATCCATCGTTTCGCAAGCAGTAGATCGCTTGGTTGGATCGCAGCAGCAGATCTCCGCGATCGATCGCCGGCGTGGCGTTGAAATCGCTGGCATCATCCGGAATCCGATTTTGTGCTAGAAGCTGGAAGGTGCTGCCAAGAGAAAAAGCGAACACGCCGTCCCACCGACTGGGGACCAGCCAATGATCGCCTGCAAGAACGGGGGAAGCATAGACGGGGCGGCCGGACGCCTGCAGTCCCTCGACTCGCTGACGATACACCTCCTTGCCATCGGAGGCGCGGATGGACCACGCGATTCCGCGGTCGTCCAGCCAAAGCAACTGGTCCTCATGCAGCAGGGGAGTGGCGACATACGAACTGGCGCGGCTTTGCCATAGAAACGCATCTTTCCCCAGTTCGCCACGGCCACCGAGCTTCATCGCGAAGGAACCGGAGGAGCGGAATCCTCCAAAACCGAAGACGATCTGATCGCGTACCAAGACGCTGGGGCAGACATTGCCGGTCAAGCTATGGGAGGCGTACCAGCGCAGTTTTCCGTTGTTGGGGTTTAGTCCCCAGATCTCCCCCGGGGCGATGACGATCAGCACGTCTTGCCCGTCTGCATCCTTGGTGATCAAGGGAGTGCCGTAGGCGAGTTCCAGGATTCCACCTTCGGCTCGCCATCGGACCTTTCCCGTCTGAGCTTCCAGAGCGAGGATCGCGCGTTGCTCCTCCGAAGCGTTGACGATCACTAGATCTTCGTGAAGGATCAGACTGGCAGCAGATCCCCAGCGCCGGTTGCTGGACTGGTTACCTACCGATGTCTGCCAAAGGCGATTGCCATCCAGGTCGACTGCGTGAACGCCCTCTTTCCCAAAGAATGCGTAGACCCGCTGGCCGTCGGTGGTGGGTGTGCTGCTGGCGTAGCCGTGTTCGGTCAGATAGCCTTCGAATGGATCCTCAGCATTCTCTGAAGTCACTTCATATCGCCACAGTTCGCTTCCTGACTTGCGGTCGATAGCAACCAAGTAGCGGACCAGAGACGTCCGAGTTTCAGGCGTGGAGCGATTGGCTGGATCACCGGAGTAGCATGTGACCATCGCCACGTTTTCCGTCACTACAGGACTGGAGGATCCAGGACCTGGCAACGCGCACTTCCAAGCGAGGTGTTTGGAGAAATCCCAGGCTGCGGGGAGCGAGATTGGCGCGGTCCCCGAAGCTTGGGGGCCTCGAAAACGGTTCCAGGTGGAGGGAGGTGCCAACTGGCTGCAACGAGCACGGGGTATGGAAAGGGCCGAGCCAGCCAGGAGGCCGGCGACAAAGGCTCTTCGGGAAGGGTCGATCGATCGAAAGTCAGGCATGGCAGCGACTCACGGAAGTGGCCGAAACAGATCATTTTTTTTGATCACGATGGGGCGACCGACTCGACCTGGAAACTCCAGGTGGAGATCGAGCAGGATGCCGGCGACGAGGTCCTTGGGAAGCGATAGATCAGCTTCAATTTTATTCCCTTCCCGCCGAATGGCTGTCGCCTCGACAGGACCAATCTGCAACCACGAAGGGGTATCAGTGACTGACTCTGCAAAGGTCGATTCCAACGTGACCGTGATGGTGATTTTTGATCCGGCTTCACCACTTCCAGGTTGGACCGATTCGATTTGCCAGCCGATGCGACTGGAGCCTTCTTGGTTGTCGACGATGGGGCCTCCCGCGATCGCGCGCCCGATGCCTCGATTGTTCGTTGCTTCGGGCACCCCTCGGTACCCTCCGATGATGTAGGGGAAGCGATTGGGTGTGACATGATAGTGGTAGCCTCGCACTGGATCCTCATGGCCATTGCAGACATCGAGTGCCTGATCGCCTTGGGTGTCTTTGGCGAATTGCTCTTTCGCCTCGTAAGGGCCGTGGATCGGGAATCCATCGAATGCAAAGCCCAGGATCGGTGAGTGGTTGGCTCCATCATCCTTGAAGGGACTCTTCACGCAAGCTGGGTACTTGTGGTAGTGATAGACTCCCGTTTGTTGTGGGTGACCGCAGCAGGAGTCCAGCCAGACTTCGGAGTATCCTTCGACGGCATTCATTCCTCCGGCTTCGAATGGATTGAAAAAGACGACGCCATTGTTGGCCATGCCGATCGGGCCCATCGGCAACCGGCTGATGGCATCGGCTTTCTTCGGTATCAACGGCAAGCGAAAGACGAACTGCTGGACCAAAATGGAATTGGGGTTGGAGTCGTTGGGGAATATCGCGGTGGGGTGATTCGGATATCCCTGGCTTTCGATGATCAGAAAGTCCTGGTCGTGGGTGATGCGGACGTTGGCGATTCCATCGTTATTGGAATCTTGCTGGTGATACGAAAATAGATCGCACAGCAGATCGCCGTCGCGATAGAGAAAGAGCGGGTCCTTGTCGGGTGTTTTGCGAAGGTGCCATCTTCCACCAATTGGCTCCAAGGGGTCGTCCTGGCGGATGGAGCCTGCCCGGATTTGCCGGGGGGCTACCGCCAAGGGCAAGGCGACAAGATGGGATAGCTTGTGCAAGGCTTGTCGGCGTTTCATCTTCGTCTGATTCTCCTCCCACGGATGGGTGCGGACGCGCAAGTCCCAAAGGCCCCAATTCCGCGATGGTTCGATGATGAGGCGAGGGAAGCAGATTTTAGCGCACGATTCCTGAAGGGAAGATGAAGTTTGGCCCCTGGAACTCCTTATCCAACGGACGAAATGCCGGTCGAATCGGACAAACTCGAGATGCCGGAAACGATTTCGGAGGTTGGAAGCGCGGGGGTGAAAAACCGAGGGGACGCGGGGGAAATGCCATCGGTCCGCTGGGAAGGGATCAGGAGGTTTGGAGCGAGGCATCGGGTTGCTGAAAGCGATTGCGCCAGTAGGGGACGGGGCAGACCAGGAGTTTGCCGGTGCCGCGATAGTGGTAAGAAGGGCCGTCGCCACTGAGCCAATGGGCGATGAGCGATTTGGCAGCACGTCCGATCGTGAAGCGGACACCATCGGTTCTGGCGATCACATAGTCGCTGGAAACCACCACGTGTTCGTCGCGAAGTTCCACCACTTCGATAGGGCCGGGGGTGGCGATGACGATCTTGCCATTGCCTCGCGCTGCCGTCTGCCACCAGAACAATCCCTCGTCTGCCCAGAATGCCGTCAGCATCTTTTCGCGACGTAGCGTCAGCTTGATCGACTCCTCCGATGCCCAGAAGGTGCCATCGCGGAAAATCCATGTGTCGTCTTCCGTCGCCTCCAGCACCTCAAATCCCCCAAGGCTTGGTTTCAAGTGGACTTCCCCGGTGCCTGCAAACCTGGGGCGCCAGGGCGATTCCTTTGCGATCAGCGAGACCCATAGGTCCATGAAACGAGGGAGCGGCCATGTCATGGCGACTTGGCCGTCGATCCGGTTGAGGTTGCCTTTGCGAGTCCGAATCGATTCTTCCTCGAGGATGGCACGGACCCAGCGGGTCCCTTCCGATGACTCGATCTCAAACTTCGCCATAGTCCCGCCGCCTTTCTCGTCATCTCCCAGCCGCCATCCCAGTTGGTAGCAAGCTATCGTAGCAAAATGACTGGGAACCAGGTTGGCCCTTGCAAGGAGGGAAGGTCACCAATCCAGCGTCTCTTCGATGGCGCGACGATACTCCTCTTCGTCATAATCGAGCAGTTGTTGGCATTGTTTGAGTGTCATCAGGCGATTGGAAGAGAGCGTCCCGGTACTGCTGGCACAAAAGAACAATGCCTGGAGCATTTCCTTGCGTCTCTGCAGATTCCATTGCCGGTAGCTCTGCTGCAGCCAGCCAAGGGAGTGAATTCCGGCGGTTTGGACCCATCCGCACCAAGCCCCCAGTTCGTCCCGGGAGAGCGGTTCACCTGTTAGTTTTTGATATGCGATTCTCGCTGCCCTGATTTCCGATTCCTCGACCTTCCCATCATCGCACAGGACAGCCGCGATCCAGACGCACAGTTCTTCTTCCGAGCTGTATCGTGCGGGCGCCTGTTCCTCTAGTCCCTTCGGTTGCTGGTGGTCTCCAAGCACATGGGGCGCAAAGAGATTCTTGCAGTGATCGCACTGGATCGAATCGACCACTGCTCCCATGGGAAGGACCGGTACGAGGTAAAGCGTCAGGTAGGTCCGGCATTGTCGCCATCGGTAGGGTTGCGAGAATTTACAATGAGGGCATTCGAAGTGCCCTCGTTCCTTCGTGGAGCACCAGTTCCAAGTTCCGATGAGCACCATCTGGGGACCTTCCTCAGGTTTGTCACGGTTCGTTCGAATGATGCAGTGGGATCCAACTGAGCGACGGGGACCCAGAGAAGCAGTGGTCGACGTCGCTGCCCGAAAGCCTTGGCCTTCGATGGTAGTCGCCCACCGCAAGCACACTGTCCGTCTCGCGTTTCCAGACCAACGGGCGTCGGCTGGGATCGACGACGCACTGGACCATTTCAGGCAACGACATCGCGGGGGCGATTGCGGGCAGGTTGAGGTTCCAAAGACCGGTGCCCGGCATCGATCTGGTGTAAATCTGGCTCAGCAATTGACTGGCACGGTTTGCAGACGAAGGCCAGTCGAGATCGATCGTTGGGTGGCGATATTGGGAGATGGCTACGGCTGGGTATCCATGAAGCGCCGCCTCGCGGGCCGCAGCCACCGTTCCGCTTTCCCAGATGTCGGAGCCGAGGTTGGCGCCGGCATTGATTCCCGAGATCACCCAGTCGGGACGTAGCTGCAATGCCCCCAGGGCGACGCGAACGCAATCGGCCGGGGAACCTTGCAATCGATAGCGATCTGGCTGGGCCTCCCACAGCTTCATCGGTCCACCCGGTGTCACGCTATGCCCACAGTGGCTCCAGCAGCGATCTGGAGCCACGACGGTGACATGCAGGGCCAGTTGCGACAGGGTGTTCGCCAGGTGCTGGAGTCCAGGAGCGTCGTAACCGTCGTCGTTGGTGAGGAGCAAATGCATCAGTTATTGGGCCTCCCATTCCAGGATCGATTCGGCGATCGATTCGATATCCGACTGGTAGTGTCGCAAGATCGAGTGATGGATCAAGATTGTTTCCGCAGCGGCTCGCGATGCATAGCCCAGCGGTTGCCAGCGGCGGCATCGGCTATCGGATCGTCTGCCAAAGCCCGCGAATCCGTCGCCCAAGGAAATACCTGAGTTGGCAAGAAAAACTCCAAGGGAGTGACGATCGTCGGCGAGCTGTTGTTCGTCCTCTGCCAGCAGGCGAGCTCCCCAATGGTAGAAGGCTGGGGAGTCGTCTGAAGAGCGACGGGCCAGCTTTAGGCGTCGCGATTGCCGTAGCCGTGACTCCAGACGTTCCACCGTCTCCTGTCGCTGGGCATGGAGTCGATCGAGCGATTCCAGTTGCGGAGAGAGCACCGCCGCCTGAAGGTTGCTCATCGGATACGCATCGCTCCCCTGCCCCACGACACTCTTCATCCGCTGCGCGATTCGCGCCTCGTTGGTCGCGACGGCACCGCCGCGACCCGAGGTGACCAGTTTGCTTCCGCCAAAACTCCAGGTCACCAAATCCCCGTAGCTGCCTGCGGATCGGCCTCCATCGACCGCCCCCTGGGCTTGGCAGGCATCTTCGATCACCCACAGCCCGCGTTGCTTGGCTAGGTCGGTCCGCAGTTTCATTCCCGCCGTCGTGCCATGGAGGTGGGAGAGAATCACCGCCTTGACGCTTGGGGGGTGACTGGCGGCCAGCGAATCCGGGGCGATTCGCCATCCCTCTTCTTCGAGGTCGACTAGCACGGGTCTGGCACCCACTCTTTCGATGGCGCGAAAATTCCCCGGATAGTCATAACCAGATAGTAGCACCTCGTCTCCAGCCCCCACCGGAATGGCTCGAAGAGCCAGTTCCATCGCCACCGTGCCGCTCGCACAAAGATGCACCTGGGCCATCCCCAATCGCTCGCTTAGCAGTCCCTTCAATCGCTCCAGCGGCTCCCCTTCGTAATCCCCCCAGCTACCGGAACGAAAAGACTCCTCAAGAGCCGCCAGGATCGCCTGGGCCGTCGAACTCTCCAGGCCAAAGGGAAATCGACTCCAGCTCATCTTGGCTAGCATTCCTTTGGGGAAGAAGTGCGATTGTCTTGATGCATCGCAATTGTTAGCGTTCCGGCGGTGGGGATGGTGGGGATCATGCGATTTAAGTTCAGGAACGAGGGAAGATGCTTGGCGAGCGCGTTTCCGAACCGTTGCGCGTGCGCGAAGAGCCTGAGCGACTGGCTGGCGACAGGTGGAGATCGCTGTTTTGGCTACTGGTGATTGTAGTCTCTACAAGCCTTGGGGCG
>JBJSWM010000383.1:0-5942 GCA_046085865.1 Pirellulaceae bacterium | reverse complement strand
ATTGCGTCAAAGCAGGCAGATACTGCATGCCCCTCCCCGCTTCGTCGTCCCTCCTCAGCGACCCTCCCTGAGGGAGGGTGAAAAGTGGACCACACCTGCCCCAAGGAAGTCTGGCGAGGTGCCGTAGTGATCGCAACGAGTCGCCACGGATCGCGCGCAGGCGATTTCGTTCGAGCGGTCGCGGTGTCCCACCTACTGGCTCTGGTATCGCTCCAGCGTCTTGCGATAGCCGATCCCCGTCGGCTCCAGTTCAATGGCCTTCTTCTGCCATGCGATCGCCTCGGGGCGATTCCCTTGAGCCCAGTAGACGGCGGCGAGGGTATCGGCGAAGGCCGCTGTCTTGGGGCGATCGGCCGTCGCTTGTTTGGCCGAGGCAAGGGCCTCCTGAAGATCGCCGCCAGTATTTGCAAGCAGCCATGCCAGTTGATTGCATGCGTCAGCGCGATCTAGCAGCAGATAGAAGCGCCGATCCTCCCCCGCACTCCGTAAATCCTGCTCCACCTTCTGCCGACGGTTCCGCAGTTTCGTCGCTGCAGCCTCCAACGCTCCTCGCACTTCCTGCTCCGTCGGCTGCTGCCCGCTCCTCCCCTCCCCTTCTCGAGACCATTTGGCTAGTTCGATCAGCACGTCGGTGTCATAAGGTAGGCTTTTCCATGCCTCGATCGTCGCTTGCTGGCGCGTTGGGCCGTCCCCGGCTGCCTTGGCGCGAAAGTACCAATAATTGCCGAGGAACCGGTTGGATAGTGAACTATTGGTGTCTCGTTCTTTCTCCGGGGATCGATCGACCTGCGCCGCGTAGAGTGGTTCGGTCCGCAGCCGCTGAGCGATGGGCTCCCATAGTTTCTCTCCATCCTTCCATCGCTCCGATTCCATCAGCAGGCTGCTGTAGGTTCGAAGCGGTCCCAAGTGAAATGGGATCAATGGATCCAATTGCTCGGCGATCCGTTCGTACTCTGCCAATGCCCAGGCATTGCGACGGCGTTCCAGCAACTTGGTCGCGATCGCATGGCGTTCGAGTAGATCGGGAACCGCACTGGCAACCCCTTGGCGCTCCAAAAGCTGCCTCGCTCGTGCCTCACTTTCTTGCTCGCGACCGCTCGCCACCAAGCTTTCGGCGATCAGGTATCCCAATTCCGGGTCGGACCGCGCTGCCTCCGGCAAGCGTTCGGCAAGCGACAGCGTCATCTGAGGCAATCGTTGGTCGATCGCCCATCTGGCCCATTCCAGGATGGTGGCTGGCTTGGCATCGATCGACGGCATCGCCTTTTCCAAAAAATCGGTCGCATCCTGCCTTCGATCGACCGACATCAATCGTTCACCACACCACCGCGCCAGTCGTTGGTGAATCTGCAAGGCTTCGGCGGTTCGAGGCGCCATCGACTCCATGGGATGCGCTGCCATCCAATCCTGCCACGAGATGGTCGAGAGAGTCCCATCGCGCAGCCACGCGCCATAAAGTTGCAGCAGTCGACAGGCCGCTCGATCGCAATCCGCCAGCGCCGTGCCGATCGATTCAGCTAGCGCCTGCTTTCCTTCGACGGTGGGTGGAGGCGATTCGATCATCAGGAGGGCAGCTAGTAGGCTGAGCGATTCCTCGGGCTCCAATCTGGCGATCCTAGCGAGAGCAACAGGAGCCCCCAGCTCTTCGGTTCGGAACTGCGGCTGGGTGATCAATTGCTGAAGTAAAGCTTCACGCCTAGCCAGCGGCTGGCCTCCGTACATTCGAAACAGCTCCCGCACCGCTGGCGGATCGCTGTCGAGGGTCCACTGCGGCTTCAATTGCAGCAGCAGGTACTGAGCGGCCTGAGCGATCTGGGGATCGGCCCCTGAGGCGGCTCGCTGCAAAGGCTCCATCGCGTCAAATCCGGCTTCCAGCAAACGCTGCGATGCCGTGCGACGCACCGCATAGCGATCGTCCCCCAGCTGCTCGATCCATCGCTCCATCACGCGGCCTTTATCGGCTTGCCGGGATGCAGCATCGATCTGAGGCTGAGCCGTGCGACCGACTTCCTGGCTTTGGCAAACCGGAGCGGAATGGGTTCCAATGCCGATTGCGAACAAGGTCCAGGCGATCTGGCTGCGCAGGCCTGCGATTCGTCGGAGCCGCCATGCATTCCTGGACTTCAAAAAATCCATCGTCCCTGTTCCTGTCGAACCTCGCGTCCCGCAGAACTGCGGCGCCCCGCGAGATTTGCCTCACCGGTCGTCGCATCGATTACTTGGTGAATATAGCCCGGAGCCAGGGGGATCGGGAAATGGCTTGGCTATTCCCGTCTCCCCGCCGACCGACAAAAACCGTCAAACATGGTTTCGAAAGACCGCAAGCCCTCGGCGGTGCGGCACTCGCTGGGGAAAGTGCGAGCGGCCGATAAAGCACCGCTCATTCTGGTGCTCTGAGGTCGCTGGTGACCGTCTCGTTCCCTTGGTTCTTTCCCCTCTTCCCCCTTTGACCGTTTGACGGCTGCCTTAAATAATGGCAACTTCGACCGTTGTTGCTCGTTGGCCCCCAGACCAAGAAGATCTTTATGAAACTGCACGAATACCAAGCCAAGGCGCTCTTCCGAAAGGCGAACGTTCCTGTTCTCAACCATCAGGTGGCCAAGACACCTGAAGAGGCAAAGGCGGCTTTCGGTCAGATGGGGACACCGGTCGCTGTCGTCAAAGCGCAGATCCATGCAGGCGGGCGGGGCAAAGGGACGATCAAGGAAGTGCCTGCGCAGCGAGGCGTCCAGTTGGTCAAGTCGGCCGACGAGGCAGCGCAGGCGGCGAAGAACCTTTTGGGGAATCACCTAGTCACCCTGCAGACCGGCGAAGAAGGCAAGCAGGTCAACCAGGTGTTGATCGAACAAGGATGCAAGATCGCCAGAGAACTGTACCTTGGAATCGTCGTCGACCGCGCCACCTGCAAGCCGGTCATCATGGCCAGCAGCGAAGGCGGGGTGGAAATCGAGAAGGTGGCGGAGGAGTCGCCAGAGAAAATCATTCGCGAACATTATGACCCGCTGCTTGGACTGCAAAGCTACCAGGTCCGCAAGCTCTGCAAGCAATTGGGGATCACCGGCAGCGCCGCCAAGGCCGCCGATGGGTTTCTGAAGAAGCTGTGCAAACTCTTCGTCGATCTCGATTGCTCGATGGTCGAAATCAATCCACTGGTCATCACCGAGGATGGCCAACTGATCGCGCTCGACGCCAAAGTCACGCTTGACGATAACGCCTTGTTCCGCCATCCGGATCTGAAAGAGCTGCGCGACCTGACGGAAGAGGAGCCGGCTGAGGTGCGCGCCGGCAACACAGGGCTTAGCTACGTCAAGCTGGATGGGAATATCGGTTGCTTGGTCAACGGCGCCGGTCTGGCGATGGCGACGATGGACATCATCAAGTACCACGGTGGAGCCCCTGCGAATTTTCTTGATGTTGGTGGGGGTGCCAACACCCAGCAGGTGACCGAGGCATTTCGGATCATTTTGTCTGACCCGAATGTCAAGGCGATCCTGGTCAATATCTTCGGCGGAATCGCCCGCTGCACGACCATCGCTACCGCTCTGATCGAAGCCAGCAAAGAGGTCGGCTTCAAGGTGCCCCTGGTGGTTCGACTGGAGGGGACCGAGGTGGAGGAAGGGAAGCGGATGCTTAAGGAGAGCGGTCTGGCGATCATCTCGGCCGACGACCTCACCGATGCCGCCAAGAAAGTCGTCGCCTCCATCAAGTGATTCACCCAACGTCGCTGCAGTCAATGCTTTGCTTGGCCAGCGACTTCCAGCAGACAACCAAACCCAATCCAAACATCGATCAAAGGCAGTAAGTCGTCATGAGCATTCTTGTGAATCGGAACACACGGGTGATTTGCCAGGGAATCACCGGGAACGCAGGGGCCTTCCACACCAAGGGGTGCAAGGAATATGGAACCAAGATGGTGGGGGGCGTCACCCCAGGCAAAGCCGGGGAAACGGTTGAAGGCCTCCCGGTCTTCGACACCGTACAAGAAGCCGTTCAGCAGACGGGCGCCAACGCATCGATGATTTTCGTGCCACCTGCCTTCACCGCCGATGCGATCCGCGAAGCGATCGATGCGGGGATTGAAGTGATCTGCGCGATCACCGAAGGGGTGCCCGTGATCGATATGGTCTCGGTCTACGATACCGTGCGTCGCAGCAATTCGGTGCTGATTGGCCCCAACTGCCCAGGCGTGATCACACCCGGCGAATGCAAGATTGGCATCATGCCCGGCTACATTCACAAGCCAGGGAAGGTGGGGATCATGAGCCGTTCGGGGACGCTGACCTACGAAGCCGTCTGGCAGACCACCAAAGCCGGGCTTGGGCAGTCCACCTGCGTCGGATTGGGCGGCGATCCGATTGTCGGGACATCCTACATCGACTTGCTGGAACGCTATCAGAACGACGATCAGACCGAAGTGATTCTGATGATCGGTGAGATCGGTGGGGATGCTGAGGAACGAGCTGCGGAGTACGTGAAGAAGCATGTCACCAAACCGGTGGCGGCCTTCATCGCCGGACGCACCGCCCCTCCTGGAAAGCGCATGGGACATGCTGGTGCCATCATCACCGGCGGCAAGGGAACAGCAGCGGAAAAGGTGGCGGCGCTGGAATCGGCCGGCATCGTTGTCGCTCCCTCACCCGCCGACATGGGCGCGGCGGTCCTCAAGGCGCTGCAGAAGAAGGGATGAGTCGCCGGCTGCGGGTTGGCCTGGTCATTCCAACGCTGGATCGGGGCGGAGCGGAAAAGCAACTCTGCCTGCTCGCCTCCCGGCTCGATCGCGACCGCTTCGATCCGCATGTTTTCGTCCTGACAAGATCGGGGCCCAGGCAATCGTTTCTGGAAGCAGCCAGTGTGCCTGTCACGGTGATTGGCAAGCGGTGGAAAGGGGATCCGTCCGCTTGGTGGAAACTGGCGGCTGCATTTCGTAAGCAAAAGCTGGACCTTGTCCACACTTGGCTATTCGCGGCCAATAGTTTTGGACGCACGGCGGCACTTTGGGCCAAAATCCCCGTTGTGATCGGCGGGGAGCGCAGCGTCGACCCGTGGAAAAGCAGCTGGCAACTGGCGCTCGACCGCTGGCTGGCGCGACGCAGTGACGCCATCTTCACCAATAGCAGTGGCGTCGTCGATTTTTATCAGCGGCATGGGATCGATAAGGAGCGATTTCTTATCATCCCCAACGGCGTCGAGTTGCCTGGCCCATCGAGAATCGATCGGCCCGAAGCACTGCGCCGAATGCAAGTTCCATCGGACTGGCGCGTGATTCTTGCGGTCGGTAGGTTGTGGCCGCAAAAGGGGTATCGCGAGGCACTTTGGTGTATGGAACTGCTACGGTTGGTGGAACCCAGAACGATGCTGGTGGTGATTGGCGAGGGGCCGCAGCGAGCCAGTTTGGAGGAGTATCGCGACAAGATCCAAGTAGCGGCTCATGTACGGCTGTTAGGGGAGCGATCGGATGTGGCGGATCTGATGCCGCATGCCGACGTGCTGTTGAATGCTAGTCAGTACGAAGGGCAGTCGAATGCGATCCTGGAGGCGATGTCGGCAGGGGTGCCGGTGGTGGCCAGCGACATTCCGGGGAATCGAGATCTGGTGATCGACCAGCAGACTGGTTACCTAGTCGATCGGGATGATGTGCGGACGATGGTGCAGCGGCTGCGTCGGCTGGTGACCGATTCCCAGCTGAGAGAATCGATGGGGCAGGCGGCCAGGGAGCGGGTGGAGAGGGAGTTTTCGGTCGATCGGATGGTGCAGCGCCATGAAGAGGCTTACCTGCAACTGGCGAGAAAGCGATCGATTCCCGGGATTGACTGATTTGCAAGTCGACTTGGGCTAGGGTGACTGGCCCCGGAGATCTTTGGCTTGGGGTGTCTGGAAAGTGGTTGAAGGGGGCCACGGGTGACCTTGCAGGAGCCGCTCGGATGGTGCACAATAATGGGACT
>JBJSWM010000382.1:0-11428 GCA_046085865.1 Pirellulaceae bacterium | reverse complement strand
GTTCAGCGCATCGGCAAACTGGGGCAGCAGACTTCGGCGATCGCAGTCGACCCAGCGACGGGAGCGGTATTTGTAGCCTGTGGTACACCTGGCGAGCGAGGTTTTGTATTTCGAATCGATCCAGACCAAAGAACGCCACCGCGCCGCTTGGCGCTGGCTGCCGATGTTCCCTCCGATATCGCCCTGGCACCCGAAGGCAAGGAAGTGGCGATCGCCCACCGCGATGGTCTTTTGGAGGTGCGGCGATGCGACGACGGGAGTCTGGTGCTGGATGCCACACCGCATGCCGATGCGATCCTTTCGGTCACCTGGTCACAGGATGGCAAAAGGCTGCTCTGCACCTCGCGCGATCGCACTGCCAAATCGTGGGATCGGCAAGAGAAGGAGTGGATCGCCGCGTACGATCGGCATGACCGAGCCGTGGGAGGGGGAGCGTTTCTGGGCAAGCGACCGTGCACCTACGACGATGCTGGGGTGCTTCGCTGCTGGCCCGCCGACCATGGGGAGTCGATCGATGCCAGGCGCGATGGAATGCATCGCCATCTGATGCGACTAGCCAGCAACAAGGATCTCCTGCTGGTGACCGAAGCCAGTCGACTGCGTTTGATGCGGATGGGGACGCGGGAAGAAGACGATGGAAAAGACGATCAAGGGAAAGCGAAGAAGAAGAGGCGTTCGATCTTCGAAGAGTTGGCGGTCCTGGAAGCGCCCGAGGGGACGCGATTGACCAGTGCCTGCTTCCTCGACGATCGATCAGTCGCCGCCGGAACGGCTTGGGGCGATCTGCTGGTATGGCGGTGGGATTCCGATCTGGTCGCCCTGCCTGTGTCACCTCGTATCGAACCGGCGTGTCGCTGGTCTGCCTACCCTCGGCCAGATCCTTAAGCTGCCGGATTCCTTTCGTTGGCACTTCCAGATCGCCTCCGGTGGGCTGACCATCCCGTGGGCTGACCATCGCGTCCATTGACTCTTTCTTTTCCACTCACAAGCCAACAAGGTCTGCCAATGTTGATGAATCCCCCACGCCATGGTCTGCCTGCCTTGCTGTCGAGTTGGTTCTGGGTACTGATTGGCTTTGTCGTTTCACTAACAGCTTCGCGGGCTCAGCCCCCAGATGTTGGGATTCCATCCCCTGCGCGATCGCATTCGGTGGGAGTTTTCCTCCAGGAAGTTCCACACCATCTCGAAGCGGATCATCCCAAGGTGGGGGCGATGGAATCAGGATCTCTGTGGCTGGATCCCCAGGGAGTTCTTCACGCGCGCGGCCAAGCGGGGCATTGGACTCGTAGCGACGGAAAGTGGACTCGTACAGAGAATCCATCGCCATCGGCAGCCAATTCCAATGCGATCGCGGTCGACCTTCATGGGAATGGTCGAGCCGCTAGGGTCGATCCCATGCTGGGGCTGGAGGAGCGGCAGAAGGAGGGAGAGCCGTGGGTGGTGGTGGAGGCGATCGACGACCAGGGGCTTGATTGGGCAAGGCGACAGCTAGGAGCGATCGTCTACGACCGCTCAGGAAATCTTTGGATCGGGTCGCGGGCTGGCATCGCGCATCGGAAGGATGGCCAGTGGACTTTCGCATCAGGCCGCCACGGAGTTCCCTGGAACGAATTCCTTTGTGCTGCGGCAGCACCCGATGGACGTGTTTGGTTTGGAACCACGCGCGGGGCGATCGTCGCTGACCAGAAAACTTTTGCCTACCGTCAGGGACTTCGTTGGATACCAGGCGACCGAGTCGAGCAGATCGTGATCGATGAGGATGGGACGGTCTATCTGGCGACCGACCAGGGACTGGGGTCGATCGCCATGCAACCGATGGGTCTGATCGATAAGGCCGATCATTACCAGGACGAAATCGATCGACTGATCCAGCGGACCGAGTTCGGCTATGTCGCGACGGCTCATCTGACCAAGCCGGGAGATCGCAGACAGGTGGAGGTTGGCGACGACGATAACGATGGACTTTGGACTGCGATGTATGGCGCTTCGCAGTGCTTCGCTTATGGCTGGAGTGGACGAGACGATCATCGCCAGCGAGCCGATCGCGTGATGCGGGCCCTGGAGTTTCTCCAGAAGGTCACGCAGGGCGGTCAGCCAGCACCCCCTGCAGGTTATGTGGCGCGCACCGTCCTTCCCTTCGGAGGCCGCGATCCCAATGAAGGGCAGGATCAGCGCGATCGACAGGTGCAGCAGAACGACCCGCTCTGGAAATCTCTTCAGCCGCGCTGGCCTCGGTCGGCCGATGGCAAGTGGTACTGGAAAGGAGATACCAGTTCGGACGAGCTCGATGGCCACTACTTCTTCTACGGGCTCTATTACGATCTGGTCGCTGAGACACCTGACCGAAAGGAGAAGGTGCGGTCGGTGGTGCGTGCGCTCACGGATCATTTGATCGAACACCATTTCACGTTAGTTGACCACGACGGCAAGCCGACGCGGTGGGCCAACTTCAACCCCACGTCGCTCAATCAGGATTTCACCTGGATGGTCGAGCGGGGACTGAATTCGGCCAGCATGCTCTCGTACCTAGCGGTTGCCGCTCACGTGCTCCAGGACGATCGGTATCACCAAGTCGCCGAGAAGCTTCGCAGTCAGCATGCGTATGCGATCAATGCCATGGTCCCCAAGGTGCAGCGTGGAATTGGATCGGGGA
This sequence comes from Pirellulaceae bacterium, assembly GCA_046085865.1. Lineage (GTDB taxonomy): Bacteria > Planctomycetota > Planctomycetia > Pirellulales > Pirellulaceae > JBEISR01. The sequence goes on along the minus strand of JBJSWM010000382.1, from coordinate 8,775 downwards.
ATCAGTCGGATGATGAAATGGCCTTTATGAGCTTCTATTCCTTGATCAAGTACACCAAAGAACCTCCCCTGCGCACCGCCTACCTGACGGCCTTCCATCAGTATTGGATGCTGGAGCAGCCGGAGAGGAATCCGCTGTTTCACTTTGCTTATGCGGCGGTTGCCAGGGAGTTTGCTGAAGAGGGACCCTCCAGTCGGCTGATGCCCTGGGGGGATTGGCGCGAAGATGCGATCGACACACTGATCCGTTTTCCGCTGGACCGATGCGACTGGCGCCACACCAACAGCCATCGACTCGATCTGGTCCGATTGCCACCCCAGCAGTCGATCGACTGGGATCGACCCAACGCAGGGGAGCGAGGTTATCGAATCGATGGAAAGGTATTGCCGGTGGACGAGCGGAGTTTCGCTCACTGGAACACCGACCCATGGCGATTCGATCAGGGAGGCGGTGGTCAACAGCTGGGCAGCGGCACCGTCTACCTTCTGCCGCTTTACATGGGACTCTACCACCGCCTGTTCACTCTGGAAAATACCAGCCCCAAACGATCGCAGCGTTGACGCCATCGCGTGGACGCCAGTTTGCGATTGGTCGTGATCTGCTTGCGGGCAAATCGCGCGGCGTGGCGATGTCGTCCCCCACAAAAACGCGGGATCTCAGAATGGACTATCGTGCTTCACGGAGAGGATGAAACACCCAACGGGGCTTTGTCATCCACATGTCGCTTCCATGCCTTTGGGATACCTTAAGGACGCTTCAGTACCGCAACCTCGTACTTCTGCTCGATCAGAGTGAATCCGGCAGCGAGCGCTTCCTGAAGGAGCTCCTGGGTCTGCTGCGGCGACTGCTGGAAGGATTCCTGGAGGTCGAGCAGCAGGGTTTGGTAGAGCAGCAGGGAGGTCGGTAAGGGAGTGGCTATTTGGTCGAGCTTCTTGCGGCGTTCCCGATACTGCCCCACCGTTTCCAGTTCGGGAACGCCAACCAACCCAGCCGCCAGTCTTCCGGTGGCAAGGACAGGCTGATTGGCCTGACGCAGTCGCGACTGCCAATTGGCGATCCACTGGCCGTCGGGCTGCGTCGCTCGGCGAAGCCCGCTATCGGATGGATAGCTGCGCGCTTCGACATCGGTCAGCGTGGGAGAACTCCAGGGAAGCTGGCCCAAAAAGAGACTAAGGACAGCCGCGCATGCGACGCCGCAGAGCGCGGCGTTCCAGGGGCGGAGGGAGGATGACGGTCGCGCGCTGGTGGTGACCGCTGCTGCAATCAGCATCGGCAGCAGGGTGCTGGGGTACTGGAATCCCAGACTTTTGGCAGGAACATGGTCCCATACAAGAAGGACTCCCAAGGGAATCATCGCTGGTCCCCAGTGTTGGATTCCCTTCCAGCCCCCCCAGGGCAACCAGGGAAGCATCAAGGCCAGCACGAAGCAGAGGCTGCGCCAGTGCAGAAGCTGGCCCCAAAAGGCCTGGGGCTTCAGCAGCGGCGAAAGAACGATCTGCCAAGGGGTATCGCCGAGTGCCGCAAACCTAGCGGTCTGAAACTCGGCCATCCCGCTCCAACGGTAGATCGCTAGAAAGCCAACCACCGAGCTGAAAGAGACCGCTGCCCAGGTTTGCCATCGCAGGTGTGATGATCCCGAGTCGTCCTGTTGCGATCGCGAGGCGGTCCACCAGGTGGCCAGCGCCTGCCCTGCCGTCCAGACGGCGATGGCGACGACGACCGTTTCCTCCATCGAGGCGGCCAGCAAGGCGACGGCCAAGGCCCATCCTGCCTTGCGGCGTTCCACCAGCCACCATGCGGCCAGCAGCAGCGGGATCGCTAAGGTCACTGGATGCCAACCGTAGGTGTACGCCAGATTCATCTGCGACACACTGGGATGCAGCAGCCAACTGGTACCCCACAGCAGTGACGGCCAAACCGACAGCCCTGCAGCGCGCGAGGCCAGATAGACCAGCCATCCACCGGCGGCTAGACAGAAACCTTGGAGCGCGAAGAAAAGATCGACCGAAGGCCATGCCCTCCAAAGTGGAACCAGAAGCAAAAGCCCTGGATTGAAATGGTCCCAGAACGGAGGCAACGTCGGAGATTCCATCAACCAACCCCGGCCACTGGCGGTGTGGATGACGCGCTGCGCGAAATGACCAAAATCGTTGTAGCCCAGCCGATGATCGATCGCCGCCTGGTGCGATTGATGCCAGAACCAACCTCCTTGAACGATCGATGCAGCGGCGATCGCACCTCCTGCGATCCACTTGGGAGCCCTCTCCAGTCGGTCGGAGATCTCCCCGGAAACGGCGCCGAAAGCCAGCGTGGTCCAGCATGCGATCCAGAAGAGTTCCAGATAACTGCCAACCGTCGTCACCTCCAGGCTCATCATCGACGCAACAGCCAGAAGACCGCTGGGAGCCGCGGCGATCGCCAGCGCCGAGATCGATCGGGCAATCCTTCCGGTGTTGCTGGACTGACTGATCAACACCAGCCAGAGGATCGCCATCAGCGATGGAAAAAGAAACAGCGTTGCCGGGGCGGAAAGCGCCTCCTGCCATCGCGGTACGAACGAAAGCGTGTTGTAGAGTAGAACCAGATGATGACGGGTGGAAAGACCGGCGACGACGACAATCCACAGCATCGCGATGCCAAGAGCCGCGACCCACACCATGCGACTGATCCTTCGCGACGGCGTGGAGCGGTCCGCTTTCGTAGTCACCATCGCATCCCCATGTTCTTCATCAGGCGGACCTTCTCGAAGCTGGCATTTTGCGGCGCTGCACCCCGGCTACGATGCAGGCCAATCGCCCCAGTTCGCGCGCCAATGCCAAGAGTTTCTGGGGAAAATCAAAAGAATATCAGAAGAGCTGTTGCGCTTTGCCAATCCCAGGTCGAAGAACCGGATTGCCAAATGCTAAAGCGGTTCGATCCTTCCAAAAAGATGGCCGCCTACGGCATCGTGCGACCATGTCCCAGCATACTTGCCGTCATGCAGCACCACGCGCGCGGAGAAAGTTCCCATCCCAGGGATCGTGAATTTTTCCAAAGAGATAACCGGCGTATTGCCACTCCACTGGATCGGCAGCGCCAGCGGTAGCGACACATCCTTCCCCCCATACTGAATGCGGCAGATCAGCATCCAAAGATCGCCATCGGGTAGCTTCTTGGCGCTCTTGATTTCATAGGCTTCCTCCTGAAGATCTTTCAGTGGCTTGCCGTCGATCGTGAAGTGGCCAACCAGCTTGACGTTGGTCAGCATCTTCGTCAGTCGCTGGTACCGAACCTCCTCCGGCAGCACCTCTTCACCCAGCCCATCGACGGGAGCCTCCTGAGTCGATTCCTGAGCGACCAGGGGTCGATCTGGCAGACCGACGGCCAGGGAGAGGAGGCTGACGAGGGCCCAGAGGTGAGTCTTTGCAGGAAACAAAAAACAGCGAAGGATTGCCATATCGATCGCTCCTTGCAGCAAGAGGGAGAAAGGAACCTTGGATCACTTGGCGTCAGGAAAGCCACCCACACTGTCATTGTAGGGTAGAGGTGCTTCGGCCGCCAAAGCTCTCTCGAAATGGGATCGAAAAGGGGGGGGCTTCCGGTTGCTGGACCAGACAGAGCAACCCGGCTAAACACCTTGAACCGGGAAAGGAAGGATGGGAGATACCGTGGTCTCGTCGCTCTTGGAGGCTTCAGGCCATGTTGAGGTCAGGACGAGCTGCCATGGCGATGAACGGGGTGCGCTAGGCCATCGCTGACAGGACCGGAACGAATGAGTCGACCACCTTCGAGCGCCAGGCAATGGCCGGTGGTGAACGATTGTTCGATCAAGAAGCAGGCTGCCTGAGCGAAATCGTCGGGAGTCCCTTCCCGCTGGACCAGGGACTGTTCGACCAGAGCCCGAGTCACTTCGGGGCTGACCCCCGGCTGCATCAAGATCGGGCCTGGCAGGATCGCGTTGACTCGCACCCTCGGATTCCGCTCGGCCAATTCAATGGCCAGGGTGCGCGTCAGTGTAGGGATCGCTCCTTTGCTGGTCAGATAGGCGATGTGGTCGCTGTAGGGGCGATCGCATGCCCATTCGCCAACCAGCACCAGGCTGCCCCCTTGTTCTTGCCGAGTCATCGCTAGGCCGAAATGTTTTGCGATAAGGAAACTTCCCAGAACATTGACTTCCCACTGTCGTCGCATCAGTTCAACTGACGTTTCCACCAGGGGGGCAGCATCCCAGATCGCCGCGCATGCGACCACCGCGTCGATGCGTCCAAAATGATCCCCAATCGATCCGACCCACGCCTCCACGTCCCGCTCCGATTCCACCGGTCCCGAAAGCCACAGCAGTTCATCCGACTCCATCGCCGGATGGTGCCATTGCCTTTGAGACTCTGGAATTGGGCGATGCGAATGGAGAGCCAGGCGGTAGCCTCGTCGCGCCAAATGCTCCGCCACCACCCGTCCCACGCGCGGCGCCACACTTCCGGTCACCAGCGCTACCGGTTTGTCGTTTCCCTGAACTTTGGCCAAGGCAATTCTCCCTTCCTTCCCTTTGGATTCCGAATCCTACTATCGTATGGACCTGTCCAATCCAACCGGATGGATGGGCCAAGCCTCAAGAGAATTCCAAGGATCGCGATGCCGTCTAGATCGCGGAACGCCCGTAACGCTGGCATTGCCAAACTGGGATGTCTCTGGCGGTGGAAACGAATTGGATGGCCTCGAAGGCCCATGAGGTTCGATCCATGACAGACGGATTCGAGATGCGGGGATTCGGGATGGTTTGCGGCCGAAGCGTCGCGATGGATCGACTAACTGGGGTGGAAATCAGCATGGATCAGCGAAAACGCCTTAGCGTGGGAAGGCCGGATCCTCGTCGCGAAGGTTTCCGTCGCTTGGAGGCCTATTGCCAGCGTCGATGGCTGTCCTCGCCGGGTCGATCCGCAATGGCGATGGGCTGGATAGTCGCTGCGGCCGCTTGCCCGATGGCATGGGCCCAGGAAAGGTTGGCACAAGAACTGCCGCTTGTGGAATCGATGGTTGCCGCACCCTCGGAAGGGGTGGAGGTTCGATCGATCTGGACGTTGCCGTCGCTGACCGAGCAGGCGATGCAGCGGCATCCCGCGTTGCTTCAGCAGCAGGCCAATGTTCAGGCGCTTTCTGGACGGTACTGGCAAGTCGGGATCCAGCCCAATCCGATCGTCGGGTATGAGGGACAGCAGTTGGGATCGAGGGGGTTGGCGGAGCAGGATGGGATCGCGGTAGGGCAGGAGGTGGTGCGTCCGATCAAGTTGCGAAGCCAGCGGGAAGTGGTGGCGGCGGAGATGGCCAAGGCTAGGCAGCAGCTCTCTGCCATTCGGCAGAGGGTGGCGACCGATGTGCGCATCGCCTACTACGATCTATTGGTCGCAAGGCGTCGCGAGCAGGTGGCTGCTGACTTGGTGCGGATCAGCCAGCAGGGCGAGTCGGCAGCGCGGCAGTTAGTGGAGGCGAAGGAGGTGGGGAAGGCCGATTTGCTGCAAGCGTCGATCGAGGCGCAGCAGGCGTTGATCGCCAAAGAGACAGCGACGAATCGGGCTCAAGCTGCTTGGCAGTTGTTGGCCACGCTCACAGGACTGGATCCCCAGTTTCCGGAGGCTGTCGATGGGACGCTGGAAGCCGCGCCGCAGGAATTCGTCTTCGAAACCTTGCTGGCACAACTTCGCACCGCCAGTCCAGAGATCGCTGTCGCGGTCGCGGAGATCGATCGAGCCCAGCGGACGCTGGCCCGCGAGCAGGTGATGCCTCGCCCCAACGTGACGGTCAATGGACTGGTCAACTACCGGGACAACGGCATCGGCGGAAGGTCGGATGGAGGCGTCGCAGTCTCCTTGCCGTTACCGGTGTGGAATCGCAATCAGGGCGCGATTCGTGAGGCGTATCATCAACTGCAGGCAGCGCAGCACGCACTGGCCAGGCTGGAACAACAGCTCACCGTGCGGCTGGCGCCGGTCATGGAACGCTATCGGAACAGCTTGGTGCAGTACCAACGCTACCAGGAACAGATCCTGCCAGCGGCCAGTGAGGCGTTGGAGCTGAGTCGTCGCGCGTATGCGGCAGGGGAGCAAGGGTATGTCAACTACCTGACTGCCCAGCGCACGTACGTCCAGACCAACCTGAATTTCCTCGATACCCTTCGGGAACTTCGCCAGTCGGAAGCCCTGCTAGAGGGCATGCTGCTGGAGGGGAGCTTTTCCGAACTGACAGGACCGTGATCGATCGCCCCAGGATCGGTGGGTTTTCTTGGAGCCGCTGCAGGAGCCATTTGGGACGGCGGTCCTTGCGCGGCCCTAGGAGTGAATTTCTCGGGAGCGAGTTCCGGGAACCGATCTTTCCCTCCGTCGATCCAAGAGGCAGAATCATACGAACGGTTGATTGCTCTTAGCCAATCCTAGAGACAATGTGCCGCGCGGCTGGATCCCCACCGAATGGAAGGACCGATGCACCTTGGGAAACTCAATCGATGAGCGATGATCGCTGGGAGTGGGCCGAGCGGGAGTCGAAGCTGCTGGCTGCTTATGGCTTTTCGAGTTTGGCGAGCCGAGGCCGCGTTCACCCCGAACCGCTTCATCCGTACCGTGGTCCCTTCACACGAGACCGCGATCGCATTTTGCATTCGTCAGCATTCCGCCGACTGAGCGGCAAGATGCAGGTCTTTACGGGGGACATGGGGCTGTACCATCGCACGCGGCTGACGCACACCCAGGAAGTCGCCTCGATCGCCCGCACCCTGGGACGCAGCCTGAGGCTGAACGAGGATCTGATCGAAGCGATGGCGCTTTTGCACGACATCGGTCATCCCCCTTTTGGTCACTGTGGCGAGGACGTGCTAGACGAGCAGATGCGGGAGGTAGGGGGATTCAGCCACAATGCCTTTGCTTTGGCGCTGGTGCAGCAACTAGAGCGTCGGTATCCCGACTTTCCTGGTCTGAATCTTTCCCTGGAGACGCTTGACGGCCAGACGCATCGGGCCGACAAGCAATCGCCACAGGCGCCGCTACTGGAGACGCAAGTGGTCGATGCGGCAGACAGCATGACCTACGACGCCCACGACGTCGACGATGCCTGGAAGCTGGGTTTGCTGGACGAGTCGGCTTTGGCGACCCAGAGGCTGGTGCAGCGAGCCTTGGATCGTGGGCTCAGGCCGCCTCAACGGGAACCCGATCGGCGGCGTTTTTTGGTCCATTCCCTGATCGATCTTCAGGTCGCCGATTTCCTTCAGCACAACCGGCCACGACTGGAATCGGTCTCGTCGGCTCAGGAGGCGATGGACAGGAATCTGCGTCTGGAGTTATCTCCGGAAATCGAAGCGGAGAAAAAGTTGTTGGAACGATTTTTGTTCGAACAAGTGTATCGCCACCCCAAGCTGATCGCGATGCGCAACCGAGCGACGGATCGGCTGAGGCAGCTGTTCCTGCTTCTGGAGAAGGCTCCCGAACGCCTTCCGGTGCGTTTCCAAAAACTAGCTCAGGAATATTCGGTGACCTGGGCGGTTGGTGCCTACTTGGCGGGGATGACCGATCAGTTCTGCGACGATCAGTATTTGCGCATGGTGGAAATGGGACGCCGGCAGGCGGAAGACTGGGAGTGATCGCAAGATGAAGGCGCCTGCTGCCCTTCCGCACGAATCGATCAGTGGGATGCTTCCTTGGCGCGTGCAATCACAAAATCCACTAACGGTTGGCTTTGGAAAAAACCTTCCCACATGTTGTGTCCCTGCCCTGAAGCAACTTCCAAGTGGAGTAGCTCCCCCTTACCTGCCTCCCGATAGCGTTTGGCCAAGGCCAGTGAATTGCTTTCCAGTGGGACCACTTGATCGACATCCCCATGGATCAGGTGAACCGGTATCGATGCATCCAGCAGCGCCTGAGCTTTGGCGATGGGGTTGAATCGATCGAGTTGATCTGCCAGGGAGTTAGGTGAAAGCCCGTAAGCTCCCGCGGCACGGTCCAATCCAGGGTAAGCGCGCAGATCAAAGACTGGATAGATCCCTGCCAGACCAGCGACTCGATCGGGATGTTCCGCTGCCCATGCCAGCATCCAAAGGCCCCCACGACTTCTGGCCAGCAGGCATGGGCGATGGGCGAGGTGGTAGGTCGTGGTCAGGTACCGATGCAGTTGGTCCAGACCCTGCGTTCCCTGGGGACTGCCATAGGCTTCCCCCACATCGATCCCCGCCACCGCAATTCCTGCCGCAAGGAATCGCTCATGCATCCATCGCTCATGCACATCGGGATAGGGAGCCAGTGTGGGTGCATACATCACCCAGGGCTGTGGCTTCATGCGGAGTTCTGGCTTGGGGAGCGCCAGGAAAGCGGGCTTCGTTTCCACATCGAGCGGAATCACCTCTCCTGGAAGGTCTGCGATTCCAGGGGGAACCTGCTGCGCCGGCAGGGGAATGGCATGGCTGATGATCGCGACAAACCATGCGATCCTTCTCCTCATCGACCGGGACACCCATCCATTGGCGACCAGACCAAGGACTCGATCCACCCACTGGCTCATCCTATCCCCCCACGTTGGCCTGACGCCATCGGACTTCTGACAATCGATCCCGCGCGAAACGACTATCGTACCTTGCTTAGCTGTTGCCTCCTACCTCCTACCTCTTGCTCCTACTCGTGCTCGTGCTCGTGCTCGTGCTCGTGCTCGTACTCGTGCTCGTGCTCGTGCTCGTGCTCGTGCTCGTGCTCGTGCTCGTGCTCGTGCTCGTGCTCGTGCTCGTGCTCGTGCTCGTGCTCGTGCTCGTGCTCGTGCTCGTGC